>JAFSZS010000220.1 GCA_017455645.1 Selenomonadaceae bacterium
TAAAACATTTTGCAACAAAAGGCGGCTTGTAACGCTGTTATCGTCTTTTTCAACCAAAATCAAGTCAACGTAATCGCCGGGCTTGGCGAAACCTGCAACGCCGGTAACTTCATTAACATGGATTGAAACTGCGCGACAATCCGGGGGAATACTGCCTACAAATCCTGCTTGCGCGGCGTTTCTGTAAACTTTGCTGTAAGTGATTATATCGCCCTTGAAAATTCTGTCTCGCGCAGGTTTATTGGCAATTTCGGCAATGTCGGTAACTGCATCCGGCGGCAAGGTATTTTCGGGAAATTCCTGCGTCTCCAAAAGGCGGCTGATTAACATGGTTTTTGGCTCGATATTTCTTGCCGCTACAACTACGCTTATCATTTTAATTTCTTCTTCCTTTTTTTCTTCGGCAGTTGTATTTTCGCCGTTATCAACGGGAGTAAGTGTAGGTTTGATAAGGAAATAAAAAACGGCGTACATAAGAATAAACATAAAAATTGCTGCGCCGCCCGCCAATGCAAGCAACTGCTTGGGGCGTAAACCACTTAACCAATCAAAAAATTTTGAAAACAAAACTCAACCTTCTTTCTGTATCAGATTAAAACTTTTGGAGATTGACCGGCGAATTTTGGGTTGACAAATTTTAAAACTTTCTGCTATTATTGTCAACTAAACTTAAATTGAGGGGGTACAATCTGCGAATGTTCAAAAAATGTACAGTGAAAAATTCTGAAGGCGAAAAAATTTTTCAGCTGGAAATTGCAGATACATTTTTAAAAAGATTTTTGGGATTAATGGGCAGAAAAAAAATCCCCGTCGCGCAGGGATTATTAATTTTGCCGTGTAACAGTATTCATATGATGTTTATGAGATTTTCAATCGACGCGGTTTACATTGACGAAAATTTTGTAGTGAAAAAAATTGTAAGGAATTTGATGCCGTGGCTTGGAATGTCAATTTGTGCCGGGGCACATGCAGTAATTGAATTAGCCGCGGGCGAAGCCGACAGATTAAATTTTCAAATTGGCAGCAAAATAATTTTCTGAAATTGAAAAGAAAAAAGGCGCACGTGATGTGCGCCGCAATTTGCGCAGGATGCGCAATAAAATTTTTTGAAAAAAAATTAGCCGCCCGCTTTTGCACTTCACTAACACATTTGCGCCGCTGTCAAATTTAGAACTTTCTAATCGTTTGCAAATTAACCAACGAATTGTGCGCGAGCGGGCGGGAAAAAAAGCACTTTTTCTTTGATACTTTCTTTTTTTGCTTTGGAAAAAAGAAAGTATATTTAAAATAAAAAAACAACTTACAATAAAAAATCTAGTTAATACCGTCCGCGCCATTGTAATAAAAACCGTTGCGCCCGTTTTGTTTGACGTGATATAACGCTTCATCAGCGGCTTTAAAAACTGTTTCGTAGTCTAATCCGTCTTGAGGAACTATCGCAACGCCGACGCTTGCAGTAACTCCCGCCGGTATTCCGTCAACAACCAAATCCTGCGCGACTTTTTTAATATCCCGCGCCTTGCGATTAACAATTTCAATGCTCGGCAAATTGTCAATAATTACAACAAATTCATCGCCGCCAAATCTGCCAATGCAATCATTCGGGCGGAATTTTTTTCTCAAATTTCTTGAAAACTCCAGTAAAACCTTATCGCCGAATTGGTGCCCGTAAGTGTCGTTGGCGTCTTTGAAATGGTCCAAATCGATAACGTAAAACGCCATGATTGTATCGTTGTCTTTCATATTTTGGAAATTTTTCAGTTTCATTTTGCCGATATTTTGAGTGGTAGATTTGTTGTAAAGTTTGGTAAGCGTGTCGAGTTCAGATTCAAGTTGGTAGGCGTCACGGGCGGAACGAATTTTATTGAACGCCGCCGCCATTTGCCCAAATTCATCATCTGAATCAATTTCAATTTTATCAATTTTGCCGTTGCCGGAAATAATTTTATCTGCCGCGCTTGTAATTTCGATTATAGGCTTGGTTGCTCTGATTGAAAGTACGTACGCCAAAACAAAAATCAGCATTAAAATTACCATACCGAGTACGACGGCTCGAAAAATTCCCAAATAAACTTCTTCCAAAATTTGATTGTAGGGTTGAACGGTAACAATAATCCAATCTGTTATCCAGTTTCTGGAATAGCTTGCAATGCTGTCTTTGTTGTCAATTTTGATTCTCAAGGTGCCGGAATCGCCGCGGATTGTGTCGGCAATATATTTGTAGCGTCCGTCGGTAGCTGATTCACTTTCAAAATCTAAATCCGGTTCATCTGAATGAGCAATAGTTTTGCCTTGCCTGTCCATAATAATTATTGAAATGTCATCTGTATCATAATCTTTGATAAAATCTTGCAAAACATTAAGATTGAAATTGCGCTGTACCATACCGATTGGGTGATTAACTTTGTCTGTTACGGGAACTTCCAAAACTACAATTTTTTTGCCGCTTGAGCGACTCGTCATAATATCTGAAACGAAACTGCGCCCTTGCATTGCCTCGTGAAAATGTTGACGCCCGCTCAAATTTACCAAAGGTCCGTTGTCAGTTCTTACAATTTGATTGGCGTCAGCCCCTGTCAGCGCGGTTAAATTTTTATCGTGAAAGATTGTATTTGTATCGCGCAGCAAGTTTTGAATTTCCGGCAAAAATTCCGGCGCGGGATTTTCAAGGTAGCTGATAAGCGTTTGATTTAAAGCCAAGGCTCGCAGCATATGAAAATTTTTTTCGCAGAGTTCGGTTATATGTTGAGAAACGATTGAATTTTTCAGCAAGCCGATTGTTTCAGCTTTTTTTTCCAAACTGTTTGTATTGTTTATTGCACTTGCCATAATTACAATAATTAGCGGTATCGAACCCATTAATATAAGCAATAGGAAAAGTTTATTTCTAATGCTCCTTGTAATTGCCATTTATTTTTATGCGGCAAAAATTTAACCGCACTTTTCCCCCTCCTTTTGTAAAATCGAAACAGTTTTTATATTTCGTTTAATTATAATATAAATTTTTCACAATCACAAATAATTTTTTCCAAAAAAAAAGACCGCCAAAAAAATGACGGCAAATTAAAAAAACTGTTACAGAAAAAAATTTTACACGTTGACGCCGTAATTTCTGCCGAGTGCCGCTAAGCCGCCGCTCCAGCCGCTGCCTATTGCGTTAAATTTCCATTCGCCGTTATGGCGGTAAATTTCGCCGACAACTACCGCGGTTTCAACCGAAAAATCTTCGCCCAAATCGTAGCGGATTAATTCCTGTTGCGTGGTATCGTCAACAACGCGAATGTAAGCATTTGAAACTTGCCCAAAAGTTTGCTTGCGAGCGTCTGCGTCATAAATTGTAACGGTAAAATCGATTTTTTCGATATTGGCGGGAACTTTTTCAAGGTCAATTTTAATTTCTTCGTCGTCGCCTTCGCCCGCGCCGGTAAGGTTATCGCCCATATGTTCGACGGAGCCGCCTTTGTGTTTCAAGTTGTTGTAGAAAACAAAATCATCATCGCTTGTAACTTTGCCGTTGCCTGCGAGCAGAAAAGCCGCCGCGTCAAGGTCGAAGTCGGAGCCGCCGTCATATTTGTTTGTGTCCCAACCCAAGCCGATTAAAATTTTTTTCAAACTCGGGTTGCCTTTGGTTAACTCAACTTTCTGTCCTTTTCTTAAACTTACAGCCATTTTTTAAAACTCCCTTTCTTTTTAGATGGTCAGTAATCAGTGACTAGTCATCTAACTAACTAGCCATCTAGCCATCTATTTACGTCCGACAGTCCAGCGCAAGCCCCAATCAAAATCTTCATCCATTTCTTTGGAGTCGTGATAGAAGCGGACGATTTTTTCAACACTAAAAGTTTCGCCGACATTTTCCAAAAGTGCAATCGCGCAGGTTTTATTTTCGGAGCCGTACTCGTCCATTCTTACAATCAATTCGGGACTGCCGGGACATTTCACGGTAACCACGCCTTGCGCCTCTTCCCAATTTGCCGCGCCTTCATAAATAAAAGTAAAAATTAAAATACGCTGAATTTTGTTGACAAATTTACCGTTAATCCGCAGATTTTCGCCGCCTTCAGATTCGCCGGTTCTGTCGTCGCCGTCAAGCGCAATGTAGGGCGCGTTTGTCAAACTGCCAAAAAGATTTCCCAACGCTTGAACTGCTCCTGCGCGACCGTCTTTGAGTTCGTACAGGCAAGCCAAATCTAAATCAATACCTCGGTTTAAAAATTGACCGAAGAAGCCGGAATTTTGCGGCGGGCGTTTCCAATTTAAATTAATGACAATTTCGCCCAAAGTGGAGCCGCGCTTAATCAGATTGACGCGTTGTCCCTTGCGCAGTTCAATTTTTTTCGGCTGTTCAAATTTTTGATTGTTGGAATAAGTTTTTTGAGGCGGCGGAGGCGGCGGAGCTGTCATTTCGTCAGAAACTTCAATACCAAAATCATTGCAAAGAGCGGCAAGCCCGCCCTTGTAACCTGCGCCGGTTGCGTTAAATTTCCACGCGCCTTTGTACCGGTAAATTTCGCCCAAAACAATCGCAGTTTCAACGGTAAATCTTTCGGGCGCGAAAGTTGCAATTTCAGTGCCGTAAAAATCTTTTAATCTTAAGACTGCGCCGCTAATTTTGCTGAAATTTTGTTTACGTTCGTCGGCTTCGTAAATTGTAGCAGTTATTGAAATTTTTTCAACATGCCGAGGAATTTTTGTTAAGTCAATTTCAACAGAATCATCATTGCAATGAGTAACACTGCCGGAAATGTGGCGCGGGTTGCCGTAAAAGACAAAATCTTCATCGCCTTTAACTTTGCCGGTACTTTGGAGCAGAAAAGCCGCCATGTCAATATCCAACGCGCCGGAATTTCTTTCAAAAATTATTTTTAATAAGTTTTCATTAAGGGCGATTTTTTGTCCCTTACGCAATTCCATTTCATTCACTCCTTTTTCAAAACTGCCAAATTTTTTGTAGCCTTAGCCCTTGTCTTTCATCGCTCGCTCAATGTCACGTTTGGCGGATTTTTCGGCAAGGGCGGCGCGTTTGTCATAATTATGTTTGCCGCTTGCAAGTGCCAATTCCATTTTTGCTTTGCCGTTTTTAAAATAAATTCTCAGCGGAACTAAAGTAAAACCTTTTTCACGAGTTTTGCCGAAAAGTTTTAAAATTTCTTTTTTGTGCATTAAAAGTTTCCGGCGTCTCAAAGGGTCGTGGTTAAAAATATTTCCCTGTTCGTACGGGCTGATATGCATATTTTCAACAAAAATTTCGCCGTTTTTAACTTCGGCGTAACTGTCCTTGAGGTTAGCCTTGCCGTTGCACAAACTTTTAACTTCAGTGCCTTTCAGTTCAATTCCCGCTTCGTAAGTTTCATGTATAAAATAATCGTGGCGTGCCTTACGATTTTCGCACGCTATTTTTATTCCTTTCGCCTTGGGCAAAATTTTTTCCCCCCTCAAAATGAAGATTGAATTATTAACGCCAAAGATTTATCGCTGTCTTCGTCCCAACGGATATTATACGCTCGCGCAGGAGTTTCTGCACCCCAATTATTTAATTTTACGTCGATATATTCATTGCCGTTTTTGGAAAGTCTGCCAATGGGGCAACCGGGACAAGGCTCGTCCAAATTGTGAAAACGCTTGTAACAAGTTTGCTCGATTGTTGTATTTATCAGCGTTTGGCGAACTGTATTGTTAAAGTAAATCGGCTCATAATTTTCTTTGTCGACAACGTAAATAAATTCTTGCATGTGATCCAAAATATTTTGCAAGTGCTTGCTCATTTTTTCAGAAACATTGTCGCTTTGACGTTGCAACAAAATATTTCCCAAAAGTACCGAAAAAATACTAAGCTTTGTAAATTCTTCCTGCGAAAATTTATGATCCGAATTTGAAGTTTCAAAACCTACCGCGCCGACAATTTCGCTGCCGTGCGCAATTTGCGAATATACAAACGCGCCTACCCGCAACTTTGAAAAAATTTCTGCGTACTGTGAATATTTTTCGTAGGTATTTTCACAAACTGACATAACGCCGTACGGCATAGGATGATAATTTGAATCGACAAGCGAAGAAAGAACATTGATATAATCGCCGTACTTTGCAACGTTTTCTTCAGATTTAATTGAAATTCCGTTGGGGCTAATCCATTCATAAGTTATAACATATTGATTGGAAGTTTTATTAATTTTTGAAACAATAACTCTGTCAAAATTAAATTGTTTGCCGAACATTCCCAAGCACATTGAAATTGTAGCGTCGGCGTTTTGCGTTTCGTACAACATATTCAAAATAAATTCCAACATATTATCTTGAAAAGCTTTTTGCTGAATTTCTTCGGCGTGTTTCGGGTCTCGCGTGGAATCCACAGAAAATTTTTGCCCGATTAAACTTGGGTGATAAATAGAAAATTGATTTTTGCCTTTAGATTTTGAATTGTAAAGCGCGCGGTCGGCGTGTTGAAAAAGTTCATTGTAAGTTGTGCCGTGTTCAGGATAAAGCGAAATTCCGATACTTACAGAAAAAGGCAAGCTGACATTGTTGCTTGTGTAATTGCGATTTAAAGTTTGTAAAAGTTCAGTGCAACGTCTTTCCAAAACTTCTTCAGAGGGCATTTCGCAGAAAAGTACAACAAATTCATCGCCGCCGATTCTGCCGATAATATCTTTGTGTTTAAAAATGCTGCGAATTGCCAAGCCCATATCGCTTAAAACGCTGTCGCCGAAAAGATGACCGAAAGAATCATTAATCGCCTTAAAGCCGTCCGCGTCAATTATTATAAAAGCCGGCGGTAAATCTTTGTCGCCTAGGTTTCTAAGATGATTCTCAATATTTTTTTGCGTTGCAGTTTTGTTAAAAAATCCCGTCAAAACGTCGTGCTCGGCAGAATGTTGAAGTTCCATTTGCCAAATTTGTTTTAAATTGATATTGCAAATGCAACCAAAGCCGGTAACAGGTCCGTCGCTGTCAAAATAAAGCAACAGGCGAAATTCTGCCCACAAATAGCCGCGGTTATCTTTGCCGCGCAGTCGAATTTTTTTGGAAAAAATTTTTGAAGAATTTCTTATACCTTGTTGCCAAAAAGCTTCGTCAAAAAATTTTTCAAGTTTTTCGCCGTCTTCGGGATGAACCATATCTCCGCCAAAAAAAAATGTTGAGGCAGGGTTTACTATTTGCGGTAAATCGTAATCAGATTGTTCAACCGGCGATATAAATTCCATTAAATCTTTGGAAATGCTCCACTTAAAATAAATTATATTTTCCACGTCATTTAAAATTCGATATATTTCTGTGTCAAATTTCACCGGTATTTCAAATTTTGATTCGGGCATTTAAAATGCGACAGAAAATTCTGCCGCGTCACCTCCTTTGACTTTTGTTTTGATTAGGCGTATTTTACCAAATACCAAGAAAATTATGCAACCGCTTTTATAATTTTTTCCGGCGAATTACTTTTGTTTGACAATATTTTTATTAAAGTATATAATTCTGCCTACGTTTTATAATTGGGAGGTTTTTATTGTCTAAATTAAAATTTTTTTGTTGCAAGAAAATTCGAGACTTTGTTTCGTTTAAAAATATGGGAGTGAAGTCGTAAATGTTACATCCTGTGAAAGTGGGTAAACGTACCCGTTACAGCTACGCAAGAATCAAAGAAGTTATGGAAATGCCGCACCTTCTGGACATTCAGCGCAATTCTTACAAATGGTTTCTTGAGGAAGGGCTTAAGGAAATTCTTGAGGATATTTCGCCCATTACCATTGCTACCGGTAACCTTAAACTTTTTTTCAAAGAGCCAAAACTTGGTAAACCGAAATATACGCTTGAAGAATGTGAAGAACGCGACAGCACTTATTCGGCTCCTATACGCGTAAAAGTCCAACTTGTCAATCATGAACCAAGCGATACAAAAAAATCAGACGCGGGGGCGGAAAATTCCAAAGGCAAAGAAGTTGTTATAGAGCAAGAAGTTTTCATGGGCGATTTTCCGCTTATGACTGAAACAGGAACCTTTATAATAAACGGCGCAGAACGCGTTATTGTTTCGCAACTTGTACGTTCGCCCGGCGTGTACTACGCCCAAGAATTTGACCAAACAGGCAAAAAAATTTTTACTTCAACAGTTATTCCAAATCGCGGCGCGTGGATTGAACTTGAAACTGAAGCACAAGATAAAATTCGAGTACGTATCGACCGTACCCGCAAAATGCCGGTTACTTATCTTTTGCGTGCATTAGGTTTTGAATCAGATGAAGAAATTTTGGAACTCTTTGACTACAACAAATATATTAAAGATGAACTTGAACGCGATGTTGAAGAATATAAAAGTACTGCCCGCGCCCTCGAAGAAGTTTACAAACATATTCGCCCCAATGAACCTACTACCAGTGTTGAAAACGCTCAACAACTTTTAAATTCGCTCTTTTTTGACCCCAAAAGATATGATTTAGCCGCCGTTGGAAGATACAAACTTTCAAAGAAATTGGGAATCAAACAACGCTTGCTCGGTAAAATTCTTGCAGAAGATATTGTTGATCAATCTACAGGCGAAATTCTTATTTCAAGCGGCACTCGTGTTACAGAAAAAGACATTGAACTTATTGATCCGGAACGTGAAGCAGAAATTTTTTATTCTGAAGAAGAGCAAGATAAAATATTTTATAAGCCAATTCCAATAAAAATTAAAACTGATGACGGCGTTGTTACTATGCTTTGTGCGCCTACACTTCCCGTACATTCTGCCCGCACTGTTACCATTGCAGATATTGTTGCAAGTATTGGCTATCTTTTGGATTTAATGGTGGGAGTGGGCAATACTGACGATATTGACCATTTGGGGAATCGCCGCGTTCGCAGTGTCGGTGAACTTTTGCAAACTCAATTTAGAATCGGTCTTTCACGCATGGAACGTGTCGTACGTGACAGAATGACCACTCAAGACAGTGACATTATTACACCACAAAATTTAATTAATATCAAGCCTGTTATTGCTGCCATGAAAGAATTTTTCGGATCCTCTCAACTTTCGCAGTTTATGGATCAGAATAACCCGCTTTCAGAATTGACTCACAAGCGCAGACTTTCGGCTCTTGGCCCCGGCGGTTTAAACAGAGAACGCGCCGGTTTTGAAGTTCGCGACGTTCATAACAGCCACTATGGCAGAATGTGTCCTATTGAAACTCCGGAAGGTCCTAATATCGGCTTAATTGGTGCTCTTTCAAATTACGCCCGTGTTAATCGTTACGGCTTTGTTGAAACTCCCTACCGTAAAGTTGACCAAGAGAATCATAAAGTTACAAACGAAGTTCAATACCTTACTGCAGATGAAGAAGAAACCTTGACTATCGCGCAGGCTAATGAGCCGCTTGATGATAATGATTGGTTTATTAATGAGCGTGTTACCGCCCGCCACAATCAAGAAACGACACTTGTACGCAGGGAAAAAGTTGACTTTATGGACGTTTCACCTAAGCAAGTTGTTTCTATTGCTACTGCTTTAATTCCCTTTCTTGAAAATGATGACGCTAATAGAGCTCTCATGGGGGCGAACATGCAACGCCAGGCGGTACCGCTGCTTAGGACGCAGGCGCCGCTTGTGGGGACGGGGATGGAATTTAAGGCGGCGTGTGACAGTGGGGTTATGATACTTGCGAAGAAGGCGGGTATTGTTACTTATGTTGATTCGAGGTTAATAAAGATTAATAATGATGATGGTACAAATTCAAATTATAAATTACAGAAATTTGTACGTTCGAATCAGGGGACTTGTATAAATCAGGTACCTATAGTTAAATTTGGTGAACATATTGATATTAATCAGCCTATAGCGGATGGGCCTTCGACGGATCATGGTGAATTAGCCTTAGGATATAATATTATAGTAGCATATATGCCTTGGGAAGGTTACAATTATGAAGATGCTATTTTATTATCTGAAAATTTAATTAAGCAGGATATTTTTACTTCGATACATATTGAGGAGCATAATTGTGATGCGCGTGATACAAAACTGGGACCGGAGGAAGTGACGCGGGATATACCTAATGTAGCGGAAGATGCGTTAACACATTTAAATTCTGATGGGATAATAGCTATTGGGGCGGATGTACGGCCGGGGGATATTCTTGTTGGCAAGGTTACGCCTAAAGGTGAGACAGAATTAACGGCGGAAGAGCGTTTATTGCGTGCGATATTTGGTGAGAAGGCGAGGGAAGTTCGGGATACTTCGCTTAGGGTTCCGCACGGTGAAAGTGGCAAGATTGTTGACGTTAAAATTTTCAATCGTGATAATAATGATGAGATGGCTCCCGGCGTTAATAAGCAGGTACGTGTTTATATTGCACAAAAGCGTAAAATATCAGTTGGCGATAAGATGTCGGGGCGGCACGGTAACAAGGGTGTAGTTTCGCAGATTATGCGGCAGGAAGATATGCCTTTTCTGCCTGATGGTACGCCGGTTGACATTGTATTAAATCCTTTGGGTGTACCTTCGAGGATGAATATTGGGCAGATATTGGAAACGCACTTGGGGTTTGCGGTAAAGAAATTAGGGATGGAGATTAAGCGCAATCCGGGTGATTTTTTTGACAAGATACAGGGATTAGATGTTGAAAATATTGAAGATGTAGGGTTACACATTGCGACGCCTGTATTTGATGGTGCGAAAGAGAATGACATTTTTGACACGATTGAGCTTGCGGGGTTAAATCCTAGCGGTAAGACAGTACTTTTTGACGGCAGGACGGGTGAAAGGTTTGAAAATCCTGTTACCGTTGGTTGTGTATATATGTTGAAATTGCACCACCTTGTAGATGACAAGATACACGCGCGCTCAACTGGGCCTTACAGTTTGGTTACGCAGCAACCTTTGGGGGGCAAGGCGCAATTTGGGGGTCAAAGATTTGGGGAGATGGAAGTTTGGGCTTTGGAGGCTTATGGTGCTTCTTACACATTGCAGGAGATTTTGACTGTTAAGAGTGATGATGTTGTTGGCAGGGTTAAGGCTTATGAAGCGATAGTTAAGGGGCAGAACATACCGGAGCCGGGGGTACCTGAATCTTTCAAAGTTCTTATTAAGGAGTTGCAGAGTATTGGGCTTGACATTAAGGTTTTATCTGAAGATTCCAAAGTTATAGATATTCGTGATGAAGAGGAAGATTCTTCGGTCAAGCCTATTTTGCCTGTTGTTGACACTCCGCCGCCGGAGCCTGAACCGGAGTCTTTATCTTCGGACATTGAGTCGGAGCCTGAACCTGATGATCTTGATTTGCTTGATTCTTCACTTGAGGACATTCCGCTTACTGAATTTGGTGATTTAGATTCTATTCTTGCTGATTTTAATTCTGACGATTTTTATCACAATGACGAGGATATTTAAGGGGGAGATTTTTTATGCTTGACGTCAACGTTTTTGATTCTATGCGCGTTGGGCTTGCTTCGCCCGAGCAGATTCGCAGTTGGTCTCATGGTGAAGTTAAGAAGCCGGAAACCATTAATTATCGCACTCTTAAGCCGGAGCGTGATGGTTTATTTTGCGAGCGTATTTTTGGTCCTACTCACGATTGGGAGTGTCATTGTGGCAAGTACAAGCGTGTTCGTTACAAGGGCATTGTTTGTGATCGTTGTGGCGTTGAGGTTACCAGGGCCAAAGTTCGGCGTGAAAGAATGGGGCATATTGAGTTAGCTGCGCCTGTTAGTCATATTTGGTATTTCAAGGGCATTCCCAGTCGCATTGCTCTTATTTTGGGCATTACTCCCAAAAATTTGGAGCGTGTTTTATATTTTGCTGCCTATATTGTGCTGGAGCCGCCTCAATTGCCGCCGCCTTCTCCTACTGATTTAAAATGTGAGAAGCTTTCCATTTTATCTGAA
>JAFSZS010000221.1 GCA_017455645.1 Selenomonadaceae bacterium
AACCCAATGACTCAACGCGCCGCGCGGAGCTTCATACAAGCCGACGCCCATGCATTCTTTAGGCCACGTTTCAGGGAACCATTTTTCATTGTTCATTGTAGCAGTATCGCCGGATTTTAAATTTGCAATAAGCTTATCAAAGAAAAATCTGTTAATTTCGGCGGCAACCTGCGCAGAAAGACAACGGCAAGCAGTACGCCCGACCATTGTAGGCATCCAAACTTCAGGAGCCACGCCCAAAACGCCCGTAACCGCGTTAATTTGATCAAGCATCATTTTTTCAGCCCAAGTAGGCTCGGGCAGTAAGCCTTTTTGCGCCTTTGTGTAAATGATAATGTAATTTGAAAGTGGACCAACTTCACAAACTTTGCCGCGCCATTTCGGAGTTTTCAACCATGAATATTTTCCGGCTTCATTTAAAGTTTCCCAAATTGTCGGCGTACCGGTTTTTGGTCCGGTGTAATTTGGATTGGTTACGCCTTGCCACGGGTGTAAATCGCCGGGTTGCGGGTATTCGTACCAGCCGTGCTCGACGCCTTCAGTAACCGTTGTACCGTCTTTTAAATCTTCGGGCGTCAATTCGTAGAATGTAGCATTAGCCACGCCTTGTGCAAAATCTTCAACAACGCCGTTTGAACGAATAAGCAAATTGCTGAAGTAACCGCCGCCGTTTGAAGTGCCTTTGTAGCCTTCAAGGGGATAATCGCCAAACGCCATGACGCGTACCTTTGAAAGTCCGCCGCCGTCAACTTTGCCCGCCTTAACATACAAATTACCAATAGCAATTAAATCCGGCAGGTAGTAATTGTTGACAAGTGAACGCCCAAAATTGATCGCCCTGTCAACAATCGCAAGTCGCGCAGTATTAACGGGCGCGTTGCCGTCAGTAAGTGAAATTGCGCAGGGAACGCCGCCAACTACGTAATGTGGATGAGGATTTTTGCCGCCAAATACAACGTGCGGCGTTACAATTTCACGTTGCTTATCCAACATTTCAAGATAATGTGCAACTGCCAACAGATGAACTTCCGGCGGTAAAATTTTATAATCGGGATGATCCCACCATTGCGCGGCGAAAATTCCAAGTTGCCCGCTGTCGACAATCGCTTTAACTTTAGCTTGAAACGCGGCGAAATATTGCGGAGTTGCCGCGGGGAAATCGTGCGGATAAGCTTCAGTAGAAATTTCTGTCGGGATTCTGAAAGGCAACCTGTACGCGTTCAAAAGTGCAGTTTGCAATTCGGCGGTTTTTACGGGGTCTGCCGCCAATGCTTCAACCGGGCTTACCCAATCCAGCGCGTGCAAGTGGTAAAAATGTACAATGTGATCTTGTACAGTCAAAGTTGCCGCCATAATATTTCTAATGTAATTTGCGTTGGCAGGAATTGAAATACCGAGCGCGTCCTCAACTGCGCGAACAGAGGCAAGCGCGTGAGCCGTCGTACAAACGCCGCAAACTCTCTGAATATACGCCCACGCGTCGCGCGGGTCTCTGTCTTTCATAATTAATTCGAGTCCGCGCCACGCCGTACCGCTTGATATTGCGTCTGTTACTGTGCCGTCGGGATTTACTTCAATTTCTACGCGCAAGTGTCCTTCAATCCTTGTAATTGGATCTACTACCACGTGTGCCATTTAAAAATTCCTCCTTCGTCGGAATTTTAGGGAGTAGTGGGTAGGGAATAGGGATTAGTGATTTGATTTTAATTTATTTATCATTGCACTTAACATTCTACCAATTTCATCTAATAAATCTAAGGAAACTTTTGCATTTTTTTCAGTAAAATATTCTATAAGCAAGCAACCTTGAATTTGTGTATCCAATTCAAAGCAAGAACCGCGAGCAATGCTTAAAAATTGGATATATTCCCGCGTTGAATTTCTGCCAAAACCTTCAGCAATATTTGAAGGTATTGAGACAACGGCGCGGCGCATTTGGTCTGAAAGAGCGTAAGTTTCTTCTTTAGGTAAAAGTTTTACCAATTTATAAACTTCAACGAATAATTTCATTGATTTTTGCCAAACAATTAAATCTTTACAGGTATTCATAATTCTATTCCCTACTCCCTACTTCCTATTCCCTATTCCCTATCTTCGTCCTCAAGCAAGTTATCGCGGCTGTTGCGCTGAATAATACTGGCCACAGCGTGCGCACCAACACCCGCCGCCGTCATTACGCCTAAACCTACACCGATTTTATCCGCGTCGCCAATTTTGCCGTATTGCGGAAGCCGCGCAGAAAAAGGCGTTTCGTCCCAGAAATTTCTGTTGGAACAACCAATACAAGCCGCGCCGCTTTGAATAGGATAACTCATACCTTGCCACCAACGTAAATTGCCGCAAGAATTGTAAGTTTCGGGACCGCGGCAACCCAATTTGTAAAGACACCAACCCGCCTTGGAGCCTGCATCGTCGTAAGTTTCAGCAAACATTCCCGCGTCAAAAAACGGGCGTCGATAACAAGTATCATGAATCCTGTTGCCGTAAAATTGTTTAGGTCTGCCGTCGCCGTCAAGCGGTGGAATTGTGCCGAAAAGTGCAACGTGCATAACAACGCCCGTCATAACTTCCGGAATTGGCGGACAGCCCGGTACATTTACAACCGGTTTACCGCCTACAAAATGAGAAATTCCCGCCGAGCCGGTGGGATTGGGAGCCGCCGCCTGAATACCGCCGTAAGCCGCGCAACTTCCATAGGCAATTATAGCCGCCGCGCCTTTCGCCGCCTTTTCAAGCAAATGTAAAAAAGTATGCCCGCCTGACATACAGTGAACGCCGCTAGCCTTCGTTGCAACCGCGCCTTCTACGCACAAAATATAACTTCCATAGTACTTTGTAATTGTTTCGTCAAGGTGCGCCTCGAACGGTGCGCCGCAAGCCGCGCTTAACAAATGGTCGTACTCCAGCGCAATATTATTTAAAACTAAATCAGATGCCAAAGGCGACGCCGAACGAATAAAGGATTCATCGCAGCCTGTGCATTCGTGCCCGTGAATCCAAATGACTACCGGCAACGGCGTTGTTTCTGCCGCCTCTACAACTTTAGAAAACATATCCGTAGTTAAGCCCATTAAAGAAGTTAAAGCCACGCAGCCTTTTAAGAAACTGCGGCGGCTTAATCCTCTTCTAAGATATGCTTCCCATAAACTCTCCCGTTTTTCCAATTTCCGCCCCTCCTCAAAATTTTTTCATAAAATCTAAGGGTGTTATTCAAAAATTCGCCGCGCCTATTGTTTTTCCTGCCAATTTTAAAAATCCCTATCCACTATTCCCTACTCCCTATTCCCTAAATATGGAAATGATTCATCATCTTTTCTGTCAGTGATTTTGCGTCGTCATTTTTATGTTCCAGCAAATATTTTAAAGTTGTTACGTTGAAAAATGAAGTTATCGGCACGTAGCGATTATATTTTCTGAAATCGCCCCACTTCATTAATTTTCTATGCAGAATTTTTATATCGTCAAGCGTTGCGTTATGCTGCTGTAAAATTTTATTCAATCTAAAATCTTCGCGCAGGGCGTCAAAAATTTCTTGAATCAGCGCGGGATTTTTTTTATCGTTTTCGTACTTTTCAATTAGTGCGACAGATTTTTTTGACATTTTCAAGGCGCGCCACGTCCCAAAAATAAAAATTACTGCGGCGATTGTCAGTATCAAAAGTAAAACAATTTGCATTGGTACAGCCTCTTTCAATTTTAAATTTCAGAAAAAAATCATTGGCGAAGTTATAAGTACCATAATAAAAAAATATGACGCCGTTGCAACTTCGATATTCACAAAATTTGTTAAACGTGCTATTATTTTTAGAAAAATAAATCTTTAGTAATTCTAGCACAAAGGCGGTGTTGACTCAATGCAGGGTATTTTTTACGGCATTGGAGTTGGTCCCGGCGACCCCGAACTTTTGACTGTCAAGGCGATTAACGCAATTAAAAATTCTGATATTATCATTGCGCCCAAGACTGAAAAAAATTCTGAAAGTTTAGCTTTAAGTATCGCTAAGCCTTACCTTCGCGCAGATGTTCAGATTGTCTACCAAACTTTTTTGATGGTAAAGAATTTTGAGGATTCGCCAAAAATTTTTGAAGACAATGTTGCAGAAATTTTGGCGTACCTGCGCGACGGCAAAAATGTAGGATTTTTGACACTGGGCGACCCGCTCTTTTTCAGCACGTACATTTATATTTTTAAACTGCTGAAAAATTCCGGCGTACAAATTGAAACAGTGGCAGGCGTACCGGCGTTTTTGGCTATTGCCGCAAAAATCGGATACCCTCCGGCTTACGGCAACGATATTTTGTCAATAATTCCTGCAACTGCCGACAAAGAAAAAATTTCTGCCGCGCTGAAAAATTCTGATGCCGCGGTTTTAATGAAAGTCTACAAAAACTTTGGCGAAATTGCAGAAATGCTCGACGCCGAAAATCTTTTGTCAAACGCCGCACTTGTCAGCCGTTGCGGGCTCAAAGACGAAAAAATTATCGCAGATATTAATTCTCATAAAAACGAAAAAATTAATTACCTGTCAACGATTTTGACGCGGCGTGATTGAAGTTAAAAAATTTTAATGAAAGTTTACAAAAACTTTGGCGAAATTGTGGAAATGCTCGACGCCGAAAATCTTTTGTCAAACGCCGCACTTGTCAGCCGTTGCGGGCTCAAAGACGAAAAAATTATCACGGATATTAATTCTCACAAAAACGAAAAAATTAATTACCTGTCAACGATTTTGACGCGGCGTGATTGAAGTTAAAAAATTTTAATGAAAGTTTACAAAAACTTTGGCGAAATTGTGGAAATGCTCGACGCCGAAAA
>JAFSZS010000222.1 GCA_017455645.1 Selenomonadaceae bacterium
GATTCGGAGGCAAGTTTTCTAACTTCTTCAGAAACGACTGCAAAGCCGCGCCCGTGTTCTCCTGCGCGAGCTGCTTCGATAGCGGCGTTAAGTGCAAGCAAATTAGTTTGCTCGGAAATAGCGGAAATAGCCTCGACAATTTGCCCGATTTGCTGTGAACTTTCGCCGAGCTTTTTAACAACGTCAGCTGAAGACATAACGCTTTTTTCAATGTTAGCCATTTTACCGACTGCAGTTTCCATAAGTTTTTCGCCGCGCTGTGCAGCTTCCGCAGTTTCATTTGACGCCTTTGTAACCACTTTGGTTTTTTCGGACATATTTTCAATATCTTTAAAAACAACGTCAACATTTTCTTTGGCAGCGTTAATATCTTCAAGTTGGGTAGATATATTCATATTGACTTCGCCGACTTTTTCTGCAACGTGAACCGAAGTATCAGCGGATTGTTGCGCGCTTGCTGTAAGTTGCTCGGACGCCGCGGCGACTTGGTGGGAAGTTTGCGCCATTTTACCAATTAAATTTCGCAAGCCTTCACTCATATCATTAAACGCCTTTGAAAGTGTACCAATTTCATCATCAGATTTAATTGCAAGATTGGGAACGCCCAAATTGCCCTTTGAAAGTTGAATAGCATGATCTTGAAGTTGTGCGATAGGACCGGTAATTGAGCCGGACATTCTCAAATTTAAGAAAACCATAACGAAGAAGGCAATAACTGCAAGGATAAGATAAGTGAAACGTAAATCACTAACCGCAGAAAATACAAAAGATTCATCAACGGCAATACCCAAAATCCAGCCGGTAGCCGGTAAAGTTGTATAGGCAAAAACGCGGGATTTACCGTTGGAGCCTTTGGGAATTATAAAATAGCCGTCGCCTTTTTGTACCATATTATCAAAGTGCGGAGCAAGCGCGGGCAAATCTTGAATGCTTTTAACATCTACATTTGAATAAGAATTTGCAAGTACATTGCCGTTTGCCTCAACAATTATAGCTTCGCCCTGCCCGCGGTAGGTTACGGAATTAACTTTTTCATCAAGTACGCCCAAAGTAATATCAATGCAAGTGGAGCCTACAAATTGCCCGTTCGCTTTAATTGGAGCAACAGCCGAAATAACCATTTGATTTGTAAAGCTGTCAAGGTAAGCGTCGGTAAAAGCTAATTTGCCGGTACTTTGTGCTTTTTTATACCAGTCTCTGCCGGTAGGATCTATTTTGCCGGTAAAATCGCCTGCCTTGTAGCCGTAAAAATATTTATCTTGAAGACCGATTGTAGCTTCCAAAAGGTCGGGGTCATTGGTTGTCAATGAAAAAAGTTCGGGGTTTTTCATTCTGTTAATATCGCCCAAATTGCCCAAAATAGTTGCCAAGTATTCTGCAGAAACGCCCTTTTCCATAAGCCAGCCGTTCAAAGATTTACCTTCGCCGACAACTACAGCATCCATTTCTTGCTCAATCGTTTCTGATAAATTTCTTTCTGAAATACTGTAACCCGCGTAAGAAACAATAGCAACCAGAATACCGGCAACTATCGCCAAAAAAGTAAATTGTTGCTTAATGTTTAACTTCACTAAAAACACCTTCCTTTACAAATATTAATAAAATTTGGCTGAAATTATTTTCGACAAAACATTGAATCACTTCCAATCTATGACGCACAAAATTACAACTTAAAATTTATCCCTTGCAGGGATTTTATTTCTAAAAGATTGAAAAAAAACCTGCGCGAGTTCAAAAGTTATAAATTAAATTTTTTTATTTGGGGTACAGTTTCTAACTGCCGAAAGATTTAAGCGCAGGGTCGACAATACCATTTTCAGCAAACGCCTTAGCCCTGTCAATGCAAGTCGCGCAGTGCCCGCAGGGTTTATCGCCGCGCTCGTAACAGCTCCAAGTTATTTCGTAGGGAACAGCTAAACTTGTACCTATTCTTACAACGTCAGCCTTAGTTTTGCCCAAAAAAGGAGCAACAATTTTAATTTTGCCGTAAGTGCCAATTTCCACGGCGTCGCCAATCGCCTTAATAAATTCTGCGCTGCAATCAGGATAAGCATTAACCGCCGAGTCGTCTTGATGAACGCCGATATAAATTTCAACTTCAGCCCCGTTATAAAGACTGTCAGCAAAACTAGCCGCCATTGACAACATTAAACCGTTTCTGAAAGGTACGTAAGTTGCAACGCGGGAATTTTTTTTGACTTGCTCGCCGTAACTGGAATGTTCAAGATTTTTGCCGGAAGAATTTAAAAGCGCGGAGTTGGAATTTTTCATAATTTCTGCCGCGTCAAATTCGTAGTGATTAACGCCGTAATATTCGGCAACCATCCTCGCGCAGGACAATTCGCGGGCGTGCCTTTGTCCATAAAAAATTGAAACGGTAGAAACATTTTCCTTACCAATTTTATCAACGGCAACAGCAAGACAAGTTGTCGAATCAAGCCCGCCGCTGGAAAGTACAACCGCTTTCACAATTTATCACCTGCTCTGAATTTTTTCATTAATCCAATCGAATATATAAAATTCCACTGCCACAATAAATAAAAAAGCCTCCATACCATAACTAAAGAACATTCCATAAGCAAGGGTTGCGCCCAATAATATAAATCCTCCTGCCGGTTTAATTTTGTTGAGAAAAGTTTTTTCAAGGTTTTTATACAGTAAAAAGAATGCAAGCGCGTACAAAGTGCCGACTACAAATAACGCCCCAAAAATTTTGCTTTTTTCATCTGAATGCATTAACACTATCGGCGAAATTAAAAGCGTTACTTTGTACGATACGAACGCCAAAATTATTATCAACAATAACAGCTTAATCACTTGTCCGCCGTATGATTTTAAAAATACTGCGCTGTGATCGTCCGGAGCTAAATTTAATCTTGGCTTGCCCGGTATTTTTAAAATGTTCCGAAGTACCAAAAATAAAAATTTTATTTCAGATTGAATTTTTGAGTAAACCAACGCCATAAAGATTGCAAATATTGGCAGAAAGGCAAACAAAATTCTGACGCTGTCATCTTCACCAAAAAAAACTATCCCCAAAACTACTGCCAAACATAAAAAAATTGCAATAGGATTATTCAGTTAAATCACCTGCCCAATTTTGAAAATGCAAAGAGTGCAATTCCCAACGCCAAAAGTACAAACAAAATCGGCAACGCAATAAAAAACATCAGCGCGGAAAGTGCAACCGCAATTAGAGTAACGGCGATTTTCGCAAGGCGGCTGTTGTTCATCAAGCCACGAAGTAACTTGTCAACCATTCTGGAAAAAAAACTTGATTCATTTGCAGTATAAATTGTCCTGCGCGAAAATCTGTAATTGTTACTGCGATTGTTGAAATTTGAATCGTAAGAATTATTTTCTTGAGAATCGCCGGTATCAATGGTAACGCCGTCATAAAAATTTTTTTCAAGGCTGCTCATTTCACGAACGTTGCCTTCCTTGTTATCGTAGCCGCAAAATTCGCAGCGCGTAGAATCTCCTAAATCTTTACCGCACCTCCGACATTGCATAAAATACACTCCTTGCCAAAAAATTTTGAATATTGTAGCACATTGACAAGCTTTTTGGCAAAAAAATTAGCGGAAAAAATCCCGCTATAATATTTTTTTATGTTACAAAATTTTAAACTAAAAAGACGGCAAGTGAAAAATCCCCGCCGCCTTAATTTTTGTCTGTAGAAAATCCCGTGCACAAATTTTAAACCAAAAAGACGGCAAGTGAAAAATCCCCGCCGCCTTAATTTTTGTCTGTAGAAAATCCCGTGCACAAATTTTAAACCAAAAAGACGGCAAGTGAAAAATCCC
>JAFSZS010000223.1 GCA_017455645.1 Selenomonadaceae bacterium
GAGTAGAAAAAAGTTTTCGCTATTCCCTACCCACTACCCACTACTCCCTAAAATCGACGAAAGGAGCTTTTCACAATGTTTGCACGAAAATTCTTTATGGCAGTTATAACAATGATAATAGCGGCACTTCCTCAAATCTGCGCGGCTAATATTTATGATTACCCTCGCGCAGCTGTCATACCTTTCACAAAAAAAGCCGCAATTTCGCCGGATATAAATTGGGATGACCAAATTAACGTAACCGGCATTATCTACGACGAACTTTTTAACACCGGCAAATTTGATTTACTTGACAGAGAATATTTACAAGAAATTATTGACGAACAAATGTTACAAATGCAAATGGGCAATCCCGCCTCAATGGTACAAACTTTAAATCTTGAAGGCGCAGAATATCTTTTGGTAGGAAGTATCGACGGCTTAAGCAGTAAAAAGCGCGTCGGCGAGGCGTTCGGATTCGGCAGTAACAGTTACATAGTTGTTGCGCGTCTTTCTTGCAGAATGATTGACGTTGAAACAAGCCGCGTTGTACTTACGGCGCGCTCTGTTGCTGAATCGAAAGTTCGTTTGACTAAGGCTCCCCTGCGAATTATCAGAATCGGCGAAAACGAAATTAACGGCGATTTAGTTTCTGACGCACTGGAAAAAGCCGCCGTTGCACTTGTCAAAAATTTAATGATAAATATGGAACGCAGGAAATAAAATTAGCCTCTCACACGCGCTGTAAGCCACGAGAAACAGGCTCTGCACTATCAAGGGTACAAATATATCAAAAACTTTTCAAAGACGCATTCTGGGGCAAATGACGGCGATTTTATAAAGGATTAGCAAAATGGATAAAAAAATTTTTTCAAAGATTAACGCGGCAATTTTCGCACTGATATTTTTTCTGGCAAATTCAACTGAAGCGGCGTTTGAAAATTCCAACGGCCCAAAAATTTTATTGGCGGAAGTTGCAAGCTACGGGCAATTTGAACTCAAGCCGGAATTTATGGCAAATTTTTTTGACGTCATCAGCGAAAAGTTGCAGGATAATTTCAATGTTGAATCCAGAATAACTTTGACAGGCGAGCCTTCAGAAGAAGACGAAATTTTTTCAACAATTCACATGGACGCAATAGCGCACAGCCGCCTTTATCGCCGCGAACTTGCCAACGTCAAAATGACGCGTTACGGCGATTCAATTTTGGGCAAAGCTTACTACCAAGACGAAATTAAAACTCAAGCCCGCTTAAAATTGGAAGGCAAGCCCTATCACTTGACAGATACAATTTCTGAAAAAGTTTCTGAACTCGGCGAAAAGTACGATGTTGACTATATGCTTTTCTGCAACGTGCGCGACGCTGACGTTTGGCGCAAAACCGGCGGAATTTTCGGCGCAAGTCCAACTTCAAGCGATTTACGCGGTAAACGTGTTCAAGTCGAAATGGAATATTTTCTGATTAATGTTAAAAACGGCAAGGTTTTTGAAGGGCAAAATTCCGACAAGCGCACAAGTTTAACCACAAATATTTTAATCGGCAAGTACGGCAACAATTACACGGTAGGCGATATGGTTAATTACGTTTTGCAAGATCAAGCCGAAAAACTCGTTAAAAATCTTTTAAAAAACGGCTTAAAGGCGGTTGGTTAAAATGAAAAAGTTTCGCGCAGTTTTAATCTTGGTGATTCTGTTAATTTTGAGTCTTCGCGCAGAGGCAAAAAGTTTACCCGTGATAGGCGTTGTAGACTTTACAAGCCGTGTTACAATTACTAATCTAAGCGACGAACAAATTTTAACTTTCCATACAGCCGCCAATGTGATTATGGACGAAATAATTACAGTGGCAGACCTGCGCGACCTAACCGGCGAAACTACAAAGGCAATTCTCGACGAAATTTTGGTAATGTCACAAGCCGGAAAAGTTACGCCGGAAATTAAGGCGGCGGCTGAAGACTGCGAATATCTTTTGGTGGGGTATTTAATGAATCTTAGCCGCACAACCGACGAAAAAATTATTGGCAAAGGAGATGGTATCCGCGCAAGTTTAAGCGTGCAAATTTACGATATGTCAACCGGCAAATTAATTAAAACTTTTACCGGTCACGGAGTTTCAAAGGCACATTACAACCGCATAGGAAAAATTTTTCGCGCAGGACAAATGGAATTTTCAGAAGAAAGTTTGAATATCGCACTGGAAAAAGCCGCCCTTCAAATTTCCGAAAAAATCAAACGTAACATTTGACAAGGAGAAATTTTTATGAAAAGGCTTGCAACAATTTGTTTGATTATCTTTGCAATGTGTTCAACTGCATTTGCGGCAAAAATCGAAGACAGCGCAACCGTTGCTGTAATGGATTTCGGAACTCATCCGCACGCAGTACCTATAGACATCAATATTTTGAACGCCGGACAAGCGGCGCATGAATATATTCTTCAACGCATTTTTGAAAGCCAAAAAATGGATATCATTGACAAAACTTTAATGGACGCGGCAATTAAAGACGCTAACCTTTACACCACCGGAATTATCGACGCAGATACAGCTTCTGCTATCGGAAAAATTTTGGGCGTGAAGTATATCATTTATGGTAATGTCAATGATGTAACTCTTAGCGAAATTGGAACAAAGGTAGGAATTGGGGGTGTTACTGTTTGCACTGTCAAGGCTCACATAATCGCCCGAATCTTGAATGTTGAAACAGGCGAAATTATTTCTGCAGCCAAGGGCGAAGGCAAATCTAAAAGTTCATTTGTAAAAGTTAAGGGCGGCGAAGTTTCAATTTTGGAAGTCGGCACCACCAAAGTTACTCAAGACAGCGTGCATAATGCTCTTCAAAAAGCGGCGTTTCAAACTGTTGATGTTTTAATTGGCAGGCTTTACGGCTCTGCAAAGAAATAATTTATAATTTTTAAAGGAGTGTACCAAAATGAGCAACAAAATTATCAAAAGTTGTATGGCACTTGCAATGGCAGTTATGATGCTTACAGCTACAGTATTGGCAGATCCTGCACAAAGTACAGTCGATTGGGAAAAAGGCGTTGTCCGTGCAACCGGCTTGGCAGCAGGCAATTCAAAAACCAAAAACAAGGGATTATACAGAGCACAAGCTAAACGCGCCGCAAGAATGGACGCACAACGCAATTTAGCTGAAGCTGTCGAAGGCGTTCAAGTAAGTTCCGAAAGTTCAATGAGAGATTTAATGTTGGAATATGACATTGTAAAAACCCGCGTTGACGCCACAATTAAAGGTATGAGCGAAATTGACTCCAGATATTATGATGACGGAACTTGCGAAATTTTACTTGAAATGCCGCTTTATGGTCAAACTAAATCCGTTGCAGAAGCCGCTTTCCTTCCCGCAAGAAATCAACCGAAAGTACCCTTCCCGCAACCTACAAGCACTTCAATTAAAATCGACGTTGATACAGCTGTTGGCGGCGTTGTAGACAACGGCTACACCGGCTTAGTTGTTGACTGCTCCGGCTTGGGACTTGAAGCCGTTATGTCGCCCGTTATTCAAAACAACAACAATCAACCAATTTACGGCGTAGAAAATCTTGACATTGATAAAGTTATTGAAATGGGTATGGCGTCCTATGCCAACAGTGCAGACGATTCAATCAGTCAAGCACGCGCCGGCAATCACCCCCTCGTTGTCAAAGCCGTAAAAGTAAACGGTATCATTAAAGGTAACCCCGTCCTTTCAGTTGCTGACGCCGACAAAGTCTTAATCGCCAATCAATCTGATATGTTCCTTGATGAATGTGCAGTTGTTTTCGTCAAATAAAATCTTAACTTAAAAAAATTTGAAATTAGCCCGCGTAATTGTTTATGATTTTGCGCGGGTTTTTTTATAGGAGGTTTTTTAAATGAAATGGAAAAAATTTTTAATCGGCGCACTTGTAATTTTTTCACTTTCTGCGCCCGTTGCAAATGCTGAAGTTGTTACTGTTCACGGTACGGGACTTTCTGAAACTGCCGCAATTCAAGACGCCAAAAGAAACGCCGTTGAACAAGTAGTCGGCACTTACTTAAAATCTGAATCCGTTATGCAGGATATGGAATTAATTTCTGACGCCGTAAACACCCGCGCTCAAGGTTATGTTAAATCCTGTAAAGTTATCAGTAAAAAAACTAAAGACGGCACTGTTAATATCGTCGCGCAGGTTGACGTTTCAAACGAGCCCGGCTCCGAGCTTATGAAAGATGTTGAAGTTGTAATGAATTTGCACGATCCGCGCCTTGCCGTTGTTGTCGAGCATTACGGCGATGACGGCGGCGAAACTTTTAAACGTTACGCTGTAATGTGTACCGCCGCAATTCGTGAAGAACTTGCCAAGCGCGGCTTTACTCACGTTGTCGATAATCCCGTAAACGTCGATTATATCATTGTTGGAAATTTAACCGTCGGCAAAAGTCAAGCCGTAACAGTTCCAAATTGGAATGATTTATCCAATCCGCAAATTACGAAAGTTGAAACCGGCTTATCAAAAAATGAAGCGTTGATGGACTGCCGAATTAAAAAATTTGACACTGACGAAATTATCGGCGAATTTCACGCGACCGGCTCCAATATCGGCTCGGCTAGCGGCGAACTTGATAATCAAGCCGTTTTCAAATTGGCAACCAACGCCGCGCAGGAAGTCAGAAAAATTTTTAATCGTGAAGCGTCGAAAGTTTTTTCAAGCGTTAAAGTTATCGCGCAGATTAACGACGGCGATAAAATTTTGGACCTTGAAGAATATCTGCGCCAAACTCAAAGTGTTACAGGCGTTTACCTTCGCTCTTACAGCGGCGGCAAATGTATTATCGACGTTTCAACCGACCTTTCGCCGCAAAATTTGTACCGCGCCTTTTCTGCCGTTACCAAAGATTATTTAAACGTAAAAATGCAAGGCTTTTCCAGTACCGTACTTGAAATTTCTGTAAGTTGAGGTGTTTAAAATGAAAAAAATATTTCTGCTTGCCGCGCTGATTTTCACTGTGCTTTTCACAAATTTTGTTGAGGCGGCGAATATCAAAGATCATCCGCGCCTTGCAGTAATGAACTTTGCAAACAAGGCGGTAACAAGTAAAGGACTGCGCGACTATGATTTTTCTTCGGCGTCCGAATACGCCCTTTACCAACTTTCAGCCAGCGATTGGTTCGATTTAATAGATTATGAGCAAATGGCAGCCGTTGCGCGTATGCACTCAATGAATCTTTCAGGATTGGTTGACACTTCAACCGCGCCCGCGCTCGGACAATTTTTATCTGCGCAATTTGTAATGGTAGGCTCGCTTACCGGTATGACTGTCAAAGAAAGCGGCGCAAAAATCGGCGCGGCAGGAGCAAAAGCCGGATTATCTAAGCACAAAGTTACGGCAAATGTTACAGTGCGTTTCGTTGACGTTGAAACTTTAAAAATTGTAGGTATGGGAATGGGAACCGGCGAATCTTCCTCCACTTCCGCCGAAATTTCTTTCACGCCCTACAGAAATTTTTCCAACTGGATTATTCCGCACGAAACAAATATAATTATCGGCGACGAAAATAAAGTAACTTCAGACAGCAAAATTTCAACGGCTGACAACGCAGATTATTTTATTACAATCGGCACAACCGAAGTATCAGCCGTGCAAGTTCGCAACGCCTTAAGTAAAGCCGTGCGCGATGCTGTTTACGGCAAAATGGGACTGCTGACAACTTTAAACGGCGGCAAAAAACTTAAGATTAAAACCGGTTTCTAAGGGGGCTTAATTCACATGAAAAAAATTTTAATAATGGCGGTGATTATCGGAATATTTTTTACAAATTCAAAAGTTTTTGCCTACGAAATTTTTTGGTACGATAATAATTGCGGCTTCGATAAATTCGCAAAAATAGTTTTGTTCCCGCTTAGCAACAAATGGGAAGATTCAAACAATTACCGGCTCGGCAAGGAAGGTACAAAAAATTTTCGCCTCAATTCTTATGTTGACGACCGCTTAACCAAAAAACTAAAAAAAATAAATTTCATTCGACTTGCAAACGAAATTCAAGAAAAAGATGACATTTTGACAAATACGCTCGGAAATTTGCTCGCAGATTTTGAAAACGAAAACGCCCGCGCCCTTGCCGTCGAAGAAGCTACAATGGCTGATATGTACATTGTACCGCAATTCAGAGAAAACCGCGTTCAAAAAGATATTTCGCCGCGCCGCGAATGGGACGTTGAATTAAAATCTTGGACTGAAGAAACAGGCGGACCCGACGGCGATAAAAAGTACAATGAAAAAACCCGTACAGTTCACCACGTCATTGAAGAAACGCCCGTATACCTGCACATTATGCAAGTTGAATTTACCGGCTACAACAACAAGGCTGAAAAAATTTTGACTTCCCTGCAACAAGACCGCCGTTACAATACCGGCGAAGAAAGCCAATTCAAGCGGCTTGTTGACGACTTCCAAAAAAGTTTCACTGACGCACGCAATGAAAAAAATCCTACCAAGGGCGAAATTCGCATAAGTTTTAATCCGGTTGAAATGCAGGGGAATTTTAAAGACGATATTTATTTCAGTAACGCCATGGATTACGCACTTCAAATTTCCGCAATGAAAAAAATTAAAAAAGCCCGCGTTACTACAAATACTTCTTCCGCGTTGGTAAATTATTATTTTCGCAGTACCGTTACCCGCTGTGAATTGGTTCCCGTTTGGCACGATCCGAGTTATTCTGTTTACAATAAACTTGTCGATTCAAAAGAGGAAAAATGGTACGATAAGGACGGCAACGAACACAAAAAGAAAATTTATCACTACGACCAAGATATTAACAGCTACCTTGCAGGCTGGAGTTTTTACTGGAGAGTTGTTGCGAATTTTTGGCTTGTCGACACTCAAAATAATGTTATAATTTCAAAGCCGTATTCAAAGACTGACGATAAACCGGTTGACGCTTACAGGCACGCCGCCGAAGATTTTTGCAAGCAAGTCAATTCATTTCTCAAAGAAAAAACAAAGTGAAGGGGAATTTTATGCTGAATTACAGAAAAGATTTAGAAAAAATGCCGTCCTACGATGGCACGGAAAAAGATTATCGAATTAAAGTCAACGCCAATGAAAGTACTTTGAACTTGCCGCCGTTGGTTGAAGAGCGCGTAATTAATCGCCTGTCTTACATTGCGTTTAATCGTTATCCCAATGAAGAATATGATTCACTTGTTGAACAAATTGCAAGAAATTTTTCAGTCGGCAAAAATCAAATTTTATTGGGCGGCGGCTCCAGTGAAATTATCGAAAAAGTTTTTCATGCATTCGGCGGCGAAGGTAAAAAAATTGTCTACCCGCAACCGAGCTTTTCAATGTACAAAATTTACGCCAAGGCGGCTGACGCTCAAGCTTTTCCTTTTGATTTGGACGAAAAATTTGATTTGGACGTTGACGCCTTTATTAAAAAAGTTCGTGAAGTCAACGCAGATTTAGCCGTTGTTTGCAATCCCAATAATCCTACCGGCAACGCCTTAACCGTCGCGCAGATTGAAGAAATTACAAAAAATATCGACTGCGCACTTTTGCTGGATGAAGCGTACGTGGAATTTTACGGGCGTTCGGCGTTCGGCTTGATTAAAAATTATCTCAACTTGATTGTTGCACGCACATTTTCAAAGGCTTATGGAATGGCGGCGGCGCGTGTCGGTTATATGATCGCGCAGGAAGAAGTTACACGAATGATTAACAAAACTTTTATGCCGTATCATATGAATGTTTTGAGTTTGGCGGCGGCTGACATTGTTTATCAAATGCGCGACGAATTTGTACCGAGAATCCAAATGACGGTTGCCGAGCGTCAAAGAATTTTTGAGCAGTTAAAAAATCTGCGCGAAATTGAAGTATTTCCTTCGCAGACAAATTTTATTTTGATACGCTACGAAAAAGCGGCGGCACTCAATGAATATCTTGAAAGTTTAGGAATAGGCGTGCGTCATTTTTCAGCAAACGCGCCCGGCTTAAAAAATTGCCTGCGAATTTCAATGGGTACTCGAATTGAAAACGACGAAGTATTTTCGGCAATAAAAAATTTTGTGGCGGGTAAACAATAAAATTTTGGAGGTGGGCTTATGTGGAATTTTATCCTTGCAGCAGGATTCGTTGCCTTGATAGGAGCTGCCGCTTATGAAGGCGAGAAACACGATAAGGAATTGCGCCAAAAAGAAGAAAAACTTTGGAACCACGGCTTCTGTACAACGTGCGGCAGAAAATACAAAGCCCGCAGTTTTTTTCCGCCCGGCAGCCGCGGCGAATACAAACACATTTCTATAAAATGTCATAAATGCAAAATTGAATCTGTACTGACAATGTATAAGCCGCCGGAAAATGAATTTCAAGATTATAAATTTGTATAAAATTTTTGGGAGTGATAAATAATGCGAATAGGAAAAATTTTTCGTGAAACAAGAGAAACTCAAATTGATTTAAAAATTGACTTGGACGGCAGCGGCAGAATTTCGGTAAAATCCGGGATTGGCTTTTTCAATCATATGCTGAATTTGTTTGCGGCTCACGGGCAATTTGATTTAATTCTGGACTGCAAAGGCGATTTGGACGTTGACGGACATCACAGCGTTGAAGATATTGGAATTGCACTCGGCGCGGCAATAAAAAACGCGCTCGGCGATAAGCGCGGGATTAATCGTTACGGTACTTTTTTTGTTCCAATGGACGAAAGTTTGGCGTTGGTAAGTTTAGATATAAGCAACAGATCCTTTTTGGTTTTTGACGCGGGCGAACTTGCGCCGACTGTAGGCAATTTCGATACTGAACTTGCTGAAGAATTTTTGCGGGCGTTTGCCTTCAACGCGGGTATTACTTTGCACGCCAAAATTTTGTACGGTAAAAATACTCATCATAAACTTGAGGCAATTTTTAAAGCACTTGGTCACGCCCTGCGAATTGCCGTTGACTTCGACGCAAAAAATACCGGTATTCCTTCGACGAAAGGAATTTTATAAATGCCTTCGTATTCACGCACTGTCAAAGATGAACTCGCAAGAATTTTTGACGAAGAGGAAGAATATCAACGCGCAGAATTAGCCGCAATGTTGAAAGTTGGAGCAGTTTTTACTAATGGACGAATGGAATTTTCAACTTTAAGCGCGGCGGTTGCAAGAAAGTTAATCAAGCTTTTAAATAAATTTTACCCCGCGGCGAAAAGGGAAGTTGCCGCAGTTCGCCTGAAATCCAAGGCTAAAATTGTACGATATTTTGTAAGAATTTTTTTGACAGGTGTAACCGAAAAATTTTTTGAAGAAATAGATTCACCGGAAATTGTTTCAGACGATTTTGCAAAAGTTGCGTACTTGCGCGGCGCATTTGCGGCTTGCGGCACTGTCAACAAACCGGAGGCGCAATATTATTTGGATATTTCCACGCTGTCAGAATCGGCGGCAATTTTCCTTAACCAACTTTTCAAGGATTTAGATTTTCGCCCAACTTTTTATGTGCGGAAAGAATTTTTTGTAAATTATCTTTGTGAAGGGGACGCTGTCGAAGAATTTTTGGGAATGGTCGGCGCAACTGAAACTTTGGAGCGTTTCCAAATTACACGAAATTTAAAAGAAGTCCGCGCAAATGTAAACCGCCTTGTAAATTGCGAAACTGCAAATTTGAATAAATCTGTAGCCACGGCGCAACGGCAAATTGCAGATATTAAAATTTTGCTTGAAAACAAAGTTAAAGTCGACGACGAACTTAAAAGGGCTATGAATATGCGTTTAAAGCATCCTGATTTTACAATAAAAGAAATGGCGGAAAAACTTTTTATGACGCGGCAGGCTCTCAGTTACCGCCTGAAAAAAATTCACGAATTGGCAGAAGAAACCAAAATTCGCCTTGAAAAAAATCCTACTGCATAAACTGTTGAAAAATTTAAAAAGCCTCTCACAACGCGTAGAATCGATTTTAAGCCGCCTTCCAATTTTTTTGATATAAATCTACCCTTGAGCTTGGAAAATTGATTCTGGTGGCTCTCACGCGTCGACAGAGGCATTTTTTTTATCGAAATTCAAAATTATTGACTCCAAAAATTTTTAACACGCTTTAATTATATTTTTTGTCGCGCAGGAGGAAAAATCCAATTACGCCGTCAATCGCAACCAGCAACATTAAATTGACGTCGAAAAAAACATTCGCTATAAAAGTTCCAATTATTATCACAATCGGCAGGATTAATTTTTTTTCGCCCTGCTTTTTAAGTAAGTCAATCGCCACGTCCAAAAGTAAAGCCGTCGCCCCGCACTGCATACCTTTCAAAATCAGCTGAACTTGTTCATTCTGCGCGATTAAATCATAAAAACTTGCAACGACGGTAATAATTATCAGCGGCGGCAAAACGGTTGCAAACATTCCGGTAATTGCGCCCAAAACGCCCGCCATTCTGTAGCCGAGCATTATCGCCGTATTGACTGCCATAATTCCCGGCGTCGATTGCGCTATTGCAACCATGTTTAAAGTTTCTTCGTCGCTTATCCAGTGGTATTCGTCAACGTACTTTGCCTTGAGGAGCGGAATAATTATGTAGCCGCCGCCGACCGTGAACGCGCTGACAACGAATGTTGATTTAAAAAGTTTCCAGTAAAAATTTTTTTCTTGTACCATAAAAACACCTCGGAGGTTGATAAAATGAAAATTTTGGTTATTGACGTTGGCGGCACTTTTATAAAATTCGCCGTAATGAATGAAGTTGCAGAAATTTTGGAGCGCGGCAAAGTTCCAACGCCGCTTGACAGTCACGAAGATTTCATTAACAAAATCGTAGAAATTTATAAATCTGTCGAAGTTGAAGGACTTGCACTTTCACTGCCGGGAATTATTGACGCCGAGCGCGGAATTTGCATAACCAGCGGCGCGTTAGGTTACAACAACGGCTGTAATATTGTTGAGGAACTGGAAAAAATTTGCGGCGTCAAGGTTACGATTGAAAACGATGCAAAGTGCGCGGCTTTGGCTGAAGCGAAAATCGGCAGTCTTGCAGATGTTGCAGACGGCTTTGTAATGGTTTTCGGTACGGGAGTAGGCAGCGCGTTTATAAAAAATCACGAAGTACACCGCGGCAAACACTTTTCAGCCGGCGAAATTTCTTTTACGCTGGAAAATATTTCTGAAGATGAAGTAAAACTTTTTGGGGAATTGTGCGGCGTTCCGGCGTTGCTTAAATCCTACGCGCAGATTAAAAATTTGTCAATCGAAGAAATTACCGGCGAAAGTTTTTTCAGTGCGGTTGCAGAAAAAGAAAATGACGCGCTTGCTTGCCTTGACAAGTTCACGCGCCGTGTTGCCGTAAAAATTTTTAATATTCAAATGATGTTTGACCCGGAAAAAATCGCTGTTGGCGGCGGTATCAGTGCGCAAGAAGTTTTTATTGATTCAGTCCGCGCCAATGTTGAAAAAATTTATTCTGAAGAACTTGCAAAATTTAAAGTCGAAATGCCTCGCGCAGAAATTGTACCGTGCAAATTTTTAAATGACGCAAATTTAATCGGCGCGTTAATGCGTTGGCTCAACTAAAAATTTTCACCGTTCTTAAATTAAAAAGCTTCTGAAAAACTGGCGGTAACTCAAAATAGCGTTGAATAGACGCAACCCCCGAACCGTTTCTCCCATAACGGCTAGGGGGTTTTCTTTGCGCCTGTGATACCTGTGTTGGATTTTTTCTACAATCGTCTTGTAATTTTCAATTTCACGCTAAAATATTAACACGCCTTAAAATTTTTTGCAAGTTTTATTTTCCTTTGGCAATAATTTCGTTTTGATAGTGGAAACATTCTTCAGCAATTTTATTATTTAGAATCAGCAAGCACAACAAATTTGGAATTGCCATTAAGCCGTTCATTGTATCTGAAAAATTCCAAACAACATCCAAAGTTTGAGTTGCGCCAATGAAAGTTATACAGCTGAAAATAAATCTGTAAGCGTAAATAACGGCGCGGTTGCTTACAAGATATTCAAGGGATTTTTCGCCGTAATATTCCCAGCCCAAAATTGTTGAGTAGGCAAAAAGTGCAAGGGCGATTGAAACAATGTATTTTGCGCCTTCGCCGTAAACAGTAGCAAACGCGGCAATAGTCAACTGTGCGCCGGATACCAATTTTCCTGTTTCAGGATCTGTAACGCCCAAAACACCGGAACTTGCAATAACCAAGCCGGTAAGCATGCAAATTATCATTGTGTCAAAAAAAGTTCCCGTCATATTAACGTAACCTTGCCTTGACGCGTGGTCGGTACGCGCCGCCGCCGCCGCTATTGGAGCCGAGCCTAAGCCCGCTTCATTTGAAAAAACGCCACGCGCAACGCCCCAACGCATTGCAGTAAGCATTGAGGCAACGATTGAACCGCCGACGCCGCCCGCTACTGCTTCAGTTGAAAAAGCCATTTGAAACATTATTGCCAAGCCGCCCGGAATATTTTCAAAGTTCACAATGATAATTATAGTTGTAAAAAGCAGGTAGAAAAACGCCATACTCGGTACGATGAAACTTGAAACTGCGCCGATTGAACGCACGCCGCGCATTAAAACCGCCAATGAACAAACTACCAAAACAATTCCCGTTGTAAAAGTTGGAATACCTAAACTTGATTCAAACGCCGCGCTGATTGAATTTGCCTGCGTCATATTTCCAATACCGAATGACGCACAAACGGCGAAAAATGCAAACGCCGC
>JAFSZS010000224.1 GCA_017455645.1 Selenomonadaceae bacterium
AAAACACCACCTTTTTACAACTTTTTATAATTTTTCTTAAGCTGTTATCCAGCCTCCTTAACTTTGCTTGTTTTCGACAGATTTATTAATTCCCCTGCCAAAATATAACAAAATTATTCTAAATCGATACGCGGGAAAACAGCAACCGGGTAACCGAAAGTTACCAAGTTAATTTTCAGCTATATAGATAAAATCGATTTACCTTGAAAATTTACTCTAAATCGATACGCGGGAAAAGTTGCTCCGGCTTGCCGACTTTGTGATTAATTTCAAGCGCGCCGAAAATTTCCGCGTCTTCAAGTTTAATATCTTGCGAAAGTTGCAACTGCTCTAAAATCCTGCGCGAAGTATTGGGCATAAAAGGCGAAATTAAAATTGCAATGATTCTAAGCGATTCAGCAAGATTATACAGCACGTTTGCAAGATTCTGTTTTTGATTTTCATCTTTGGCAAGTTTCCAGGGCGCGGTTTCGTCAATGTATTTGTTGCAACGGCTGATAAATTTCCAAACATTTTTCACGGCGTCAGAAATTTGAAGATTTTCCATTAAGGCGCGGTATTCTTTTGCAGTTGCAACGGCTTCACTTTTCAGCGAATTGTCAATTTCAGTACCGCCGACACTTTCAATTAAAACGCCCTTTTGAAATTTGTTAATCATATTCAGGGAGCGGTGGAGCAAATTTCCCAAATCGTTAGCCAAATCTGAATTGATACGTTGAATCAGCGCGTCGCGGTTAAAATTGCCGTCCTGTCCCAAAACTATTTCGCGCAGGAGAAAATATCTGATAGCGTCCGCGCCAAATTCATCAATCAGCAACATTGGATCTACAACATTTCCTTTGGACTTTGACATTTTGCCGCCGTCAATTACAAGCCAACCATGCCCGTAAACTTTTTTGGGTAATTCAATCCCCAACGCCATTAAAATGCAACCCCAAATTATTGTATGGAAACGAACAATTTCTTTGCCGACCAAATGTAAATCTGCGGGCCAATACTTTTTAAATTTTTCTGCGTCGTCCAAAAATCCAATAGGCGTAAGATAATTTGTCAGCGCGTCAAACCAAACGTAGATAACGTGCTTTTCGTCGTCGGGCACGGGAATACCCCAATTAAACGAAGTGCGAGAAACGCATAAATCTTCAAGCCCCTGCTTAATAAAATTTATCATTTCATTGCGTCGGCTTTTCGGCTCCAAAAATTCGGGATTATCTTCAAGATATTTTAAAACCGCGTCGGCGTATTTCGACATTTTGAAAAAGTAAGCCTCTTCAGAAACTTTTTCAACAGGTCTGTGACAATCCGGGCAACAGCCGTTTTCATCAAGTTGCAATTCTGTCCAGTAAGATTCGCAGGGCGTACAATATAAGCCGGTGTATTCGCCTTTGTAAATATCGCCCTTGTCACGAATACGCCGGAAAATTTCCTGTACAACTTTATGATGGCGCGGCTCGGAAGTTCTAATAAAATCATCGTTGGAAATTTCAAGACGCCGCCAAAGTTCCTTAAAACTTTCAACAATTTTATCAACGTATTCAATCGGCGTTACATTTTGACTTTCGGCGGTACGTTGAATTTTTTGTCCGTGTTCGTCGCTGCCTGTCAAGAAAAAAACTTCATAACCGGAAAGGCGTTTAAATCTTGCGATAGTGTCGGCAATGGTTGTACAGTAAGCGTGCCCAATGTGCAATTTTGCGCTGGGGTAATAAATCGGCGTCGTAATGTAAAAAGTTTTTTTATCCATTGTAAAAATCCTTCCCAAGTTTATCATATTTATAAATTTATAATTTTTTTAATTTTTGAAATACGGCTTTTCTTTCTTTTTAAAAAGAAATAAAAGCCTGGCAAAAGAAAGAAAACTTCCGCCGTGATTGCATCCTGCAATCAACCGGCGGGGGCGTCCATCCGTGGACGCCCTCTTTTTTATTGTTTATAATTTTGCAAGCCACCGTGTTAATTTTCTTTGTTATAGTGCATTTGTAATTTCGGCGTTTTAATTTCAGCGGCGGCGGCAGTTTTGCTTTTATCAGTAGCGGCAGGTTGGGTATTTGAAAATCTGTTGGAGCTGCTGCCGTGTTCGAGTTTTTCTTGTTCTTCAGCTTCTATAATTTCGGCGTAAACGGGACGCTCAATAAATTTTTCAAGTTCGGCTTTAATTCCTTGAGTTTCGATTAACTTTGTAACTTTCGTGCGGAATCTTTGGTCAAGCGTGCCGCGGCGAATCATTGCGGCTGTATCCTTGCCGTTTTCAATCAAAGTATAAACCGAGCCGCCAAAAAGTTTGCTGACAACAAAATTTGCCTCCATTTCGGTAAGCCCCAATTTTTTTGCACTGCGCAACATATTTTGAATTGTTACGTAAGAAACATAAGTATTTGCCGTTAAATAATCTGCAATTTTTTCAAGTTCAGTTTCGTTTTCAACATTGATAACGTCGCCGCAGTCTTTCAAAATAATTTCGGCTACACTTTGCGCGCTGATTGAGGCGTTTTTGCTGACAACGTACGCGCCGAGCCCTTGCCCCGAAATTATCGACGGCGTAATAAAAAGGCGGATAATTTCATTGTTGGGAAAAGTTTCTTCCAATTTTTTTAAATTTAAATCTGAAACGGCAGAAACAATCAAGGCTTCGGGATTAACTTTTTCTGCCAAACGCTTAAGAATTTTTTCAGTATCGGCAGGCTCAAAACTCAAAAATAAAAGTGCGGAATTCGGTACAAAGTCATCAATATTTTTTACAAAGTGGACGCCGTATTTATTGGCAATGCGCCTGCCGACGTTTTCATTAAAATTGCCGAAATAATAACCGTCCGCCGCCGCGTTAATCGTCAAGCCGCGAATTATCACTTCTGTAAAAAATTCATCGCCTCCAACAATTCCCTTAACCATAATAAAAACTCCTCTACAAATTATTTTCAAAGTCAAGCACGGCGTTATAAACTTCCCGCCGACTCAAATTAAATTTTTGTGCAACTTCACGAATTGCGGATTTTTTATCTGCGCCGCCTTCGATTAATTTTTTGTAAGCGTCAAGAAAATTATCCTGCGCGAATGTTTCAATTTCAGTGCAACCTTCAACAACAATGACAAATTCGCCGCGCGGCTCGTCAAGATTTCCGGCAAGCGAAATTAAATCTGCGCGAATAAATTCTTCGTGAATTTTGGTAAGTTCACGGGCGATACAAATTTTTCTGTTGCCAAAAACATTTGCCATTTCCTCAAGAATTTTTTTGATACGGTGCGGAGCTTCATAAAAAATCAAAGTTTCTTTGTGCGTCGAAAGTTCGTTTAAAATTTCCCTGCGATTTTTCGGCGACTTGGGCAAAAATCCTGCGAAGGTAAATTTTGTAGTGTCAAGAGCTGAACAAATTAAAGCACTAAGCGCGGCATTTGCGCCGGGGATTGGGCAAACAGAAATATTTTTTTCAACTGCGGCTTTAACCAAATTTGCGCCGGGGTCTGAAATTGCAGGAAGTCCGGCATCTGAAACGCACGCAATATTTTTGCCATCCAGCAAAAGTTCAATGATTTTTGCGGCGTCAACAAATTCATCGTAGCGAATAAGCGGAGTATGTATTTCAAAATGTGACAAAAGTTTTCTGGTATGGCGCGTATCCTCGGCGGCGATAACGTCAACTTCGCGCAGGATTCTTACCGCTCGAAAAGTTATATCTTCCAAATTTCCAATGGGCGTCGCAACCAAATATAAAATCCCGCTCATAATTCCTCCAAGCCGTAAATTTTTTTAATATCTGAAGTGTAAGATCCGTCGTCTTCATGAACAACAAGCGGCGGCAAAATTTTTAAACTGCCTGCATTTGCGCCTACAACCGCTTCAACCATAATCAAATTTGCGTCACGCCCAAATTTCGGTTGAATAATTTGCAAGCGTTTCATTTCCAGTTGGTGGCGGTGAAGTGTATCGACAATTTCAGCAAGCCTTGACGCCAAATGTATCATACAAAAAACGCCGTGGAATTTCAAAACGTACCTTGCCGCTGTAACAACATCTTCAAGCGTAGCCGTGAATTCGTGCCGCGCCCGTGCCACGCCGTGCAATTTGTTTGAATCGCCGTCTTTTACCGGTACGTAAGGCGGATTTGCAATTACCAAATCAAAAGTTTCTGCGCGAAAAATTTTTCTGTGAAGTCGATAATCGCCCTCAAGCACTGTAATTTTTTCTGCCAAATTATTTAACTCGACATTGCGTCGCGCAGTTTCTGCCATTTGCGAATTTAATTCTATCGCAAAAATTTTTTCCACTTCGTCGGCAATTAACAGCGGAATGACGCCCGTACCGGTTCCCAAATCTAAAACTTTGTATCGGCGTTTGAAAATTGGGAAGTGCGCAATTAAAACTGAATCCATTGAAAAGCAAAATTCGTTTTCGTTTTGGATAATTTTTCTGCCGGACTTCATCAAGTCATCGAGTCTTTCGCCCTTTTGCAAATTTACATTCATAAAAATTTCTATTCCCTACTCCCTATTCCCTACTCCCTACTCCCTACTCCCTATTTTTTGCGTCCTTTGGGATTTTTATTTTGGCGGGTATTTTTTTTGTTGACTTTTTCTTTAGGGCGATTGTCAAACAAATTTGCGGCGCGGGAATCTTCGGGGCGATTAGGATTTTTTTTACGCTCAATATTTTTTGGGCGTTCAGGTTTTTGAACGGGTTTTTGTACAGGTTTTGGAGCGGGCTTTGGCGGCGGCTCAAATTCTTCCTCAACGTCAGAAATATTATCTTCGACAATTTGAGTAATATTTTCGCCGTTGTCAAGCGGCAGTAAAGTTTCCCAGCCGGTCACAACAGTTTCTTTGCTACGGTCAACCAAAATTGTAGCGTTCCTGCGCACTTCATTTAGCGCAACAATTTTACCCGTCTTGCCGTTTTCCAAAATGACTCTGTCGCCTTGTTTCGGCTCATAATTTTTTGCCTGCTCAATGTAATTTTCGTGGTAATAATCACTTTCATATTTCAAGCAGCAAAGTAACCGCCCGCAAATTCCGGAAATTTTTGTAGGATTCAAAGATAAATTTTGCTCCTTAGCCATACGAATTGAAACCGGCGCAAAATCGCCCAAAAAATTTGCACAACAAAGAGGACGCCCGCAACAGCCAACGCCGCCCAAAAGTTTTGCCTCGTCACGAACTCCCACTTGCCTAAGTTCAATCCTTGTATGAAAAATGTACGCCAAATCCCGCACCAACGCCCGAAAATCTACGCGCCCTTCAGCCGTAAAATAAAAAATAATTTTGCTCATGTCGAAAGTATAATTGACGTTGATTAAATTCATAGGCAATTCGTGTTCAAGAATTTTTTCTTGGCAAATATCGAACGCCTTTTTTTCCTTGATACGATTTTCGGCAACGCGCGCCAAATCGTCGGGCGTGGCTTTTCGGTAAATTCTGTTTGGCAGTTGAACATTCGGGCAATCTGGATTTTCTGAAACGGGAATTTCTCGCACGCCAATTACCACGTCGCCGCACTCAAGCCCTCGCGCAGTTTCAACAATGACACAATCGCCGCTTTGTATATCATCTTCGCCGGGGTCAAAAAAATGTATCTTGCCGGCTTTTTTAAATCTTACACCAATAATTTTTTGCAAAGTGAATTTATCCTCCTGTAAAATAAATCGCCAATGATTATATCAGAGATTTTAAAAATTAGCAGGATTTTTTTTGGCAACGGCAAAATTATAAAAAGCATTTAGGAGGCGATAGAATGAATATTGATATTGCAGATACAATGGTTAGAACGGCTATGGATTCAATGAAAAATGCTTATTCGCTGTACGACGGGATAATTGCCGGAGCTTGCGCGTTGGCGGCTGACGGTACACTTTACAGCGGCTGTACGATTGATCACCCAATACCCGAATACAGCTTATCGGCTGAAGTGGTTGCAATGGCGCGCGCAATTTCTGACGGCAAACGCGAATTTGACGCTATTGCTATTGTTGCCGACATTGAGGGACTTTACGCGCCCAACGAAGAAACTTTCCAATTTTTGGCAGAATTTGAAATTGGCGAAATTATTTTGGCAGACCTTGAAGGCAATGTGAAATTTTTACAATTTGATGAACTTGTTCCCTACAAAAAGCGCAGTCGTAATTAATTTTTAATCCTTGAAATAAAAAAAATTGCCGCTTGAATGGAGCGGCTTTTTTGGTTGGTTTTTAATTTTTGGCAGAATTTGAAGGCAATGTGAAATTTTTACAATTTGATGAACTTGTTCCCTACAAAAAACGCAGTCGCAATTAATTTTTAATCCTTGAAATAAAAAAAGCCGCCCTGCAACTTTGATGTATAAGAGCAGTTGCTTTGGAGCGGTTTTTTAGTTGTTAAAATTTTAATGATTAATCTGAACAGGGAAAAACCGGCGAATCAAAATATTTTACAACGATTTTAACTGCGCAATAATCGCCGCACATTGAGCAAGCCGTTTCACCCGCTTTATTGCGTGCGCCGCGTTTTTTGCGTGCAAGTTCGGGGTCAATCGCAAGTTTAATTTGTTCGTCCCAATCCAAAACTTTTCTTGCACGAGCCATTTTTAAATCCCAATCAGCCGCACCTTTGACGCCCTTAACCAAATCTGCAGCGTGCGCGGCAATTCTTGAAACTATAACGCCGTCGTGAACGTCTTCAATCGTCGGCAAACAAAGATGTTCGGCAGGCGTCACATAACAAAGAAAATCCGCGCCGCTAACTGCCGCCAAAGTCCCGCCAATAGCCGCCGTTATGTGATCGTAGCCGGGCGCAATATCGGTTACAAGCGGTCCCAAAACATAAAAAGGCGCGTTGCGGCAGATACGCTTTTCAATTTTCATATTTGCTTCAATTTGATTGTAGGGAACGTGCCCGGGACCTTCAACCATAACTTGTACGCCGCGTTTCCAGGCTCTGTCAACCAAATCGCCCAAAGTTATCAATTCGGTAAGTTGTGCGCGGTCTGTAGCGTCAGCAATGCAACCCGGGCGCATTCCGTCGCCTAAGCTTATTGTAACGTCATATTTTGCGCAAATATCCAAAATATCGTCGTAGCGTTCATAAAGCGGATTTTCTTTTTCGTTGTGAAGAATCCAGCCCGCAATAAAACTGCCGCCGCGGCTTACAATATCCATTTCCCTTTTTTGAGTGCGCAATTTTTCAATAGCCGCGCGTGTAACTCCACAATGCAAAGTCATAAAATCTGCGCCGTCTTTGGCTTGCGTTTCAATCGTGCGCAGTAAATCTTCTTCAGTCATTGCAACAATCGCGCCGTGATTTTTAATCGCCTCAACCGTTGCCTGATAAATTGGAACAGTACCGACCATAACCGGCGAATGTTCAATAATTTTTTTGCGTGAAAGGTCAATATTGTTACCTGTGCTTAAATCCATAACCGAATCAGTGCCGCATTTAACGGCTTCATTCAATTTCAAAAGTTCCGGCTCAATTTCGGGAAAAGTGCTTGAAGTGCCGATATTTGCATTTACTTTGGTACGAAGTCCCGCGCCGA
>JAFSZS010000225.1 GCA_017455645.1 Selenomonadaceae bacterium
CCGGCGCAATTTGCGTGCTTGCCGTCGCGCAGGGCGTTAATATTGTGCGCGTTCATAATGTGGCGATGATTTCAAAAATGCTGAAAATGGCTGATATTTTAGGGAGTAGGGAATAGGGAGTAGGGAGTAGTTACTATTCCCTATTCCCTACCCACTATTCCCTAATGAGCGACTGAAAGGAGCGAATAACTTGGATAAAATAATTTTAACAGGTATAGAAATATTCGGGAGGCACGGCTGCAGCGTCGAAGAACAACAGCGCGGGCAAATTTTCAAAGTTGACTTGGAATTAAATTTGAGTTTGGAAGCCGCGGGCACAACCGACAGCCTTGCAGAAACTGTTGACTATTCGCAAGTTTTGTTTGACGTTGAAAGAATCGTGGGCGGCACTCCGCGCAAATTGATTGAAACAGTTGCTGAAGAAATTGCAGAAACTTTGTTGGAAAATTACCCGAAAATTGAAACTTTGAAAGTTGTATTGCACAAGCCAAACGCGCCGTTGCCTGTCAGATATTTAGAAGCGGCAGTAGAAATTTCGAGGCGCAGAAGATGATTTGCTATTTGGGCTTGGGCGCAAATTTGGGCGAACGCGCTAAAAATATTCGTGCGGCGATTGAACAAATTAAAAAAATTCGTGGCGTCGAAGTTTTGCGCGTTTCTTCATTTTACGAAACGGCGGCTTGGGGCGTCACGAATCAGCCAAACTTTATTAACGCGGCTGTAAAAATTTCTGCAGAATTGGAACCGCTGCAACTGCTTGAGGAACTTCAAAAAATCGAAATTGAATTGGGGCGCGTACGAAAAGAGCATTGGGGCGCACGCACGATTGACATTGATATTTTGCTGATTGACGATTTAAAAATAAATTCCGAGCGATTAACCGTACCGCACAAATTTTTGTACGAGCGGGATTTTGTTTTAATTCCCTTGAGTGAAATTTTACCCGCGCTGAAATTTGAATTGCACGGCGATGAAGTAAAAAAAATCGCAGGCAGTCCCATTGATTTTAATTTAAAAATGGTTGCCTGCGTTGACAGAAATTTTGGCTTAGGTTTTAAAAATCAGTTACTGTTCAAAATTCCGGAAGACTTAAAAAATTTTCGTGCGTTGACGCTGAATAATGTTGTAATTTACGGTCGCAAAACTTTAGCAACTTTGCCGAATTGTCAGCCGTTGCCTTCGCGCAGGAATATTATTTTAAGCAAAAAACTTGAAAAAATTCCCAACGCCGAAATTGTCAATAATCTTGAAAATTTGTGGCAAATTTTGAATGTTGACGAAAAAAATTTTGTAATAGGTGGCGCAGAAATTTTTAGTGAACTTTTACCCTACGCGGCAGAAATTTTTTTGACTGTTGTTGACGTAGAAAATCCGGCTGATTGTTTCTTTCCAAAATTTGACGAATTTAAATTGATTGACGCCAAAAATTTTTCTGAATTTAAGATTTTGCACTGCGCTAAACTCTAACTTCAAAATGTTTGCCTTTGTCGTCGTCTTTTTTGGGCGGCGGCGATTTTTTTTCAACTGAATTTATTTTTGGCGTTGAAACTTTTTCAGAAACGGCTTTTAATTTTTCGCTTGAGCCTTCAAACAGTTCAGATTTTTTGAGTTTAGGATTTTTTTTCACTAAAAATTTTTTAACAAAAACAATACTCAAAATTCCTGCGAAAATTAAAATTCCAATCCAATAAAAACCGGAATAGCCCTGATTTGCGTTGAGATTGAAAATTTTGGGGGTATCGGCGGTGTTTGAATAGTTTTCCCTATCCTCGGCTTGAAACTCGCGTACAATGGCTCTGCCGCGTTCAGAATCGGTATTTGAAAGACCTTGTACCGGCAAATTTGCGGGCGCGTTTGGCACTTCAGAATTTTTTTCTTCCTCGGGGCGCGTAACAGTTTTTTTTGTTAAAGCTCCCGCGCCGTTTGCAACTGCTTCTCTTGCCAATTCTTCAGGCGTGGGAAGTTTTTTTTCTACATTTTGAGGCGTTGAATTTTCTGCAGGTTTTTCTTCCTGCGCGACGGGTTTTTCTTCACGCTTGAAAGGCACTTCAAAAAATTTTTGCGCGTCAAAGCGCGGCGTGTATTCTGTAGCTTCGCCCTTGTCGATTGTAGGCGGCGTGGGCGGTGTCGGACGATACAGCGGCATTACAATAATTGGGCGCGGAGTGTTGCGCCATCCTTTGCTGAAAGATACGCGGGCGGAATATCTAAAACTGTTTTACAGCCGAAAATTTTTTCATTGTACAGGCGAAAAGCCGCGCGGGCGTACGCAAGCAAAACGCTTGTTGTAAATTCGGGATTTGAATCCAATTTTAAATTAAATTCGATAATGTGATTGTGCGAATAATTTTCGCCGGTACTGCCGCTGCGAATGACAAAGCCGCCGTGCGCTAAGCCGCCGTGATTTTTATTAAATTCTTCTTCGCTGATAAAATTAACCGTTGTATCATAATCTGCAAAATAATTTGGCATAGTTTTAATTTGGCGTTCAATTTCGGCGGCGTCCGCGCCTTCCTCCAAAACTACGAAACATTCGCGCAGGTGTTTTTGACGCGTTGAAAGTTCGGGATTTTTGCCGCTGCGCACTGCCTCAAGTGCAGATTCAATCGGAATTGTATATTGTTTTGCATTTTTAACTCCCTTGATTCGGCGCACGGCGTCAGAATGTCCTTGACTTACGCCTTTTCCCCAAAATGTATAATCCTTTCCGTTGGGCAGAATTGCATTGCCGTAAACGCGCGCCAATGAAAATAATCCCGGGTCCCAACCTACAGAAATAATTGCAACGTGATTTGAATTTTTCGCCGCCGCGTCAACTTTTGCGAAATGTTCGGGGATTTTTGCGTGAGTGTCGAAACTGTCAATAACATTAAAATTTTTTGCAAATTCGGGCGTTTGTTTAGGTAAATCTGTTGCACTGCCGCCGCATAAAATCAGCACGTCAATTTTATCTTTCCAATTTTCGGCGTCGCTGATATTTACAACGGGTACATTCGGCGTATTAATTTTAACTTCGGCGGGATTTCTGCGCGTAAAAACTGCAACGAGTTTCATATCAGGATTTTCTTTTACAGCGTATTCGACGCCGCGCCCCAAATTGCCGTAACCTGCAATTCCAATTTTCATAAAAAAATTTTCCTCCCAGAATAAAAATTTTATCGCCGAATTATAACTTATTTTTATAGAAATTAAAAGAGCCAACACCGAGACCGGCATTGACTCCAGAAAAAATTTTTGATAAGAATTTAAAGCTTATGCAATTCCTGCGCCGTCAAGAGCAGAGCGAACTGATTTTGCAGCAGCGTAAAGTTTTTCAAGCTCTTCATCAGTAAGAGCAACTTCAAATACACGCATTAAGCCGTCAGCGCAGACCATACGCGGCAAGGAAAGTGCAACGTCTTTAATTCCGTATTCGCCATTGAGAATAGCGGAGCAGGGCAGAATTGTATGTTCATCGTACAGTACGGATTTAACGAAACGAACAGCCGCCATAGCAACGCCGGTATTGGTGTAACCTTTTTTGTTAATGACGTCGTAAGCAACTTGAATGAGTTCCTGTTCGACAGCTTTTTTGTCGAGTTTGTCTTCATGATGGAAATATTCATCAAGTTTTTCAAGCGGGAAGCCTGCGCAGCCTGCGGTTGACCAAGCAACAAAAGCCGCGTTGCCGTGTTCGCCGAGTACATAGCCGTTAATATTTTTCGGGTCAATTTCATATTTATTGGCAAGGATACGGCGGAAGCGGTAAGTTTCAAGCATTGTGCCTGTACCGAGAATCAAATTACGCGGATAGCCGATTTCGTCTGCAATTTTGCTTACAACATAAGTAGCAACGTCAAGCGGATTTGTGATAAGGATAATGACGGCTTCTTTTGTATGCTCGGCAACTGCGCGGAAAACGCTATTCATAATTTTTGCGTTGGTGCCTGCGAGTTTAAGTCTGTCAGGAGTTTCGCCGGGGCGAATTGAAGGACCTGCACAAATAATAACAATGTTAGCATCTTTACACGCGCTGTAATCTGCAGTTGCGCGGAATTTAATATTTGTGCTGTAAACGCAAGCTGTAGCATGGCTGGAGTCTGTAGCTTCGCCCCAAGCTTTATCTTGATTGAGGTCGATTAAAATAATTTCTGATGCAAGTTGGAAGTCAGCAAGTTTATTGACGACTGCTGAACCGACGTTTGAAGTACCGACGACAACGATTTTTCTGCGATTGCCCATTAAAAATTCCTCCCTTGATTCTAAAAAAACTTCGTGGGGATTTTCCCCTAAACTGTACAAAGTTTAAAACTTTTCTGATTATTCGTCAAGATATTTTCTGAAATTTTTTAATTTATAAAGTGGATTTTTTGCGCTGTAAATTTTGGCGGCGGCGTTGTATAATTTAAAAAAAATTAAGGAGCGAAACATTTTGAAAGTTGAATTGCCGTATTTCAAAATTGGAAATTCTTTGGGCGGGCAACAGGATTGGTTTCCGGAATATATGATGAGAATAGGCGGTTGCGGCGCAGTTACGGCTTGTGATTGTTCAATTTATTTTGAGCTGTATAAAAATTTGCGCGGGCTTTATCCTTTCGACATAAAAAATATTTCCAAAAATGACTACATAAAATTTTCTGACGTGATGAAACCGTACTTGCACCCGCGTTGGCAGGGGATTAACAAGCTGTCGATTTACATTGACGGCTTTACACAATTTCTGCGCGACCGCGGCGAAAACAATTTACAGCTGTTGCCGTGGGACGGACACAACGATTTCAAGGCAACTCACATGATTTTGAAACATCAGATTGACAGCGGTTATCCTATTCCCTGTTTAAATTTGTACCATAAAAATCCGCTCCTGCGCGATTATGTTTGGCATTGGTTTTTAATTACCGGCTACGAAATTGACGGCGATAATTGGAAAGTCAAGCTTGTTTCTTACGGCGTGGGGCGTTGGTTTAATTTTGATATGTTATGGGACACGGGCTTTAATGAGCGCGGCGGCTTGATAGTTTTTCAGTAGCTTACATAAAAAAATTTTTTGTGCTACAATTTTTCTTAAATTTTCTCTATCCACTATTCCCTATTCCCTATTCCCTAAAAATCGACTGAAAGGAGATTTTTCTTTGGTAAGACAGAAATATTTGACGATACCGGCAATGGTAGGATTTATAACATTTATGAATATATACCCGCCGTTGGCAACTGATATGTATTTACCGGCACTTCCGGAATTGGGAAAATATTTTGGCGCGGCTGAATTTTTGGTCGGCTTGACGCTTACAATTTTTTTCTTAATGTTTGCGGTAAGTATGGTAATTTTTGGACCTTTGAGCGACAAGTACGGGCGAAAACCAATTTTAATTTTCGGCGCGGTAATTTTTACAATCGCTTCAATCGCCTGCGCGACGGCGTCAAACATTTACATTTTGCTTGCAGGAAGATTTTTTGAAGGCGTGGGCTCCGGCGCAATAATCACGGTTGCAACAACAATTATCAAAGATTCATTCCGCGGCAAATTAATGACAAATATTTTGGTAATAACTCAAGCGTTGGGCGTTATCGGACCAATGGCGGCTCCGCTGATTGGCGGCTTTTTGTTAAGATTTACTGATTGGCGCGGCGCGTTTTACGTCTTAACATTAATCGGCGCAATAAATTTAATTTTGGCGTTGCTTTTCACTGAAACTTTGCCGAAAGACAAACGTTACAAGGGGAGCGTCCTTGATTCAATTTTACTTTTGAAAAAAGTTGCTCGGCAAAAAATTTTTATGTTTACGCTGATAATGTTTGCGCTTTTATCTTTGCCTTTTATGGCGTATTTGAGCGTTTCTTCATTTGTGTACATTGACAATTTTAAATTGACGGCGCAGGAGTACAGCTACTTTTTTGCGGCGAACGCGGCGGCGGGCGTAATGGGACCGGTTTTATATTTGAAATTGAAAAACTGGATGTCCAATGATAGGCTTATGCAATTTTTGTTTTTGATAGCAATAGCAAGCGGTACTTTGGTAGCTTTACCGGGGCATTGGAGCGCGTGGGCGTTTTTATTTTCCTTCCTGCCCTTTACGATAATTGGAACTATTGCGCGCCCGTTTGCAATGGAAGTACTTTTGAACCGCGCCAAAGAAAATGTAGGCACTGCGTCTTCAATGATTAATTTTGTACCGAATATTTTTGGAAGTGTCGGAATGGCGTTAGGAACTTTACCTTGGGGCGATTTTGTAACGGGGCTCGGCGTAATTATTTTGGGCGCAACCTTTTTATCAATTATTATGTTCAGGAAAGTTGGAGAAATTTAATTTTTAGGCAGTAGGCAGTAGGCAATAGGCAGTAGTGAATTGAAAAACTTTTGCCTCTTGCCTTTTGCCTAAAATCTACCGAAGGGAGATTTTTCTTGTTCGATAAAAAAACAGTCATATCAACGCGCTTTTGGGCGGTTTTTGTGGCGTCAATGGTTTCAATGATAAGCGCGTATATTTTAATGTTGACAGATAATGTTGTAGCCGGTCAAATTGTCGGCGATGACGCAGTTGCAGCAATGACTTTAATTTTTCCAATTTTTACGCTGATATTATTTGTGGCGTATTTAATTTCAGACGGGCTTGCAATGATGGCGTCGTACGCGCAAGGCAGAAACGATCGCGCCGAAGTCAATCGGCTTTTTAGTTTGGGCTTAATTTTATCAATCGGTTGCAGTTTGATATTTTTTGTGGCTTTATATTTCCTGCGCGAAGAAATTTTAAACTTTTGGGAAATTTCGCCGCACTTGAAATTTTTTGCCAATGAATATTACAGCGGGATAATTTTTTTGGTATTGTTTCAATTTGTCAGCATTTTTAATTACACAATTTTTTTTGCTGAAGGAATGGAGCGGGCTTGTTTAATAGCGGCGGGCGCGGCGTTCGTTGTCAACGTGGTTTTAGATATTGTACTTTGCCAAAATTTGGGCGTGCGCGGGATTGGTCTTGCAACGACTTTTGGAACTTTGGCAAGTATTTTTGTACAACTTTACTATTTAACCGGAGGGCGGAGTCAACTGCATTTTAATTGGTACTGGAGCTTGAAAAAAACTTGGCAGGGAATTTTTTACAGCTTTTATCATTCGGTTGACACATTTTGCATTTCGATTTTGCCGGTACTTTTATCAATGCAAGTTATAGCAAATTTCGGCGAAGAAAAAATTATAATCGTAACTGTTGCAGTAAATTTGTTGACGCTGATAATTGCGGTTTACACGGGGCTTGTTGACTGCCTCCAGCCGATGGTTTGCCAATATCACGCAGAAAATAATTTGCACAGCGTAATAAAGACAATGCGCGTAGGAATGTTTTCAACGGTTGCAATAAGTTTGATAATGACGGCAGCGGGAATGATTTTCGCAGATTTTTTGCCGGCAATGTTTGGCGTTGAAGATGAAATTTTGGCAAATGAAGCCGCGGTTGCAATGCGGTACTTTTTAATTTGTACAACTTTTTTGGGCTGTACGCTGATGCTTGCAAATTATTATATCTACATTGAAAAATTAAATTACGGCGCACTCATAAAAATTTTGTTGCTGTTAATTTTGCCGAGCTTTGGAATGTTGATTGGCGGGCAATTCTCAATGAATATTTTTTGGTTAAGTGTAAGCGGTGCATTTGCGGCGGCTTACTTGCTGAATTTTATTTTAACCAAAAGTCGCGCAGGACTTTTAATGATTGACGCAGAAAATTTAAGCCGCCAAATTTCCTATGACATTGACGCAACTTTTGCTGAAGTTATGGCGTTGACAAAAAAAATTGACGCCGAATTAACGCGGCGCGGCGTTCCCGACAAAATTAAAAATAAAATTGTTTTGTGCGTTGAAGAATTCGGCTTGCACTCGGCTGAACGGGCGGGCGATAAAATTTTTCAACTGGAAATTTCAATTTTGTTTGGCGATAAAATTACTTTGATAATTCGTGACAACGGCGAGCCTTACGATATTTTGAAAACTGCGAACGAAGGGCAATTTAATTTCAGGGAATTTTTTATTGAAGGCGTAACTGCAAATTTTGTAAAAAGAAATTACAACGCAAGCGGCGACGAAAACCGCGTAACTTTGCAATTTTGAGGAGGAAAATTTTTTTATGGAAACAAGCTACGAAACACGAATAATCAATCACGCGCTGAAAACAACGGGCTATTATCCGTTGCGTGCAATTCAACTTTGGACGATTGATTCACATTTCAACAAGGTAAAATCTACAATGATGAATATTGGCGCGTTGTTTAAACTTGCGCCGGAAATTGATTTAAACCGCCTCGCGCAGGCTGTCAACGACACTTTAAACGCTCATGATATTTTTCGTTGCAGATTAATTTTTCACCCTGAAACCTCGGATCTTTGCCAACGTTTTGACGGCGAACTTGTACCCGTGAAGGTTGAAAAAATTTCTGATGAAGAATTTGAAATTCGCAAGGAAAATTTAAAAAAGCCCTATCCATTGATAAATAAACCGCTGTACAGATTTTATCTTTTTGAAACTCCGACGGCAAAATATTTTTTTCTGGATTTTTACCACGCAATTATTGACGGCACGGCAATAGCGGTACTTTTTTGGCGAGAAATGAATTCACGCTACAAAGGCAAAAAAATTACGCATCAGCCGCTAAATTATGCAGATTATATTTTGGACGAATTGAGAGTTTCGCCGGAAGAATTGGCGGAAGGCAATAAATTTTGGAACGATACATTGAAAGATTTTGACGAGAAAAAACATTTGCCGCCCGTCGATGTTGAGAATGTTGAAACGTGGCAAAGCGAAACTTTATTTGCGCCGGTCAAAAATATCACGCAAAAATATTTTTCTGAAAGCAAACGTAAAGAATCTATTTTCTTTCTTGGCGCGTCAATGCTTGCCATTGCCAAAACTTCAGACTCCAAAAGTGCAATAATGGATTGGGTACACAACGGACGCTACACCGCGCAAGAACGCCGCTTAATGGGCGCAATGTTGGAACAATTTCCTATTCGTTACGACTTTGAAGACGATGAGAGTGTTAAAAATTTTCTTGACGCACTCGAAATAGAAATGAATACCGGTATAAAATATCGCCGAAGTTTAAGCACGGCTTATAGCAGCGGCTTGCAGGAAATCTGCGCGACTTTTATTTTTCAGAAAAAAATTCACAATGCAGATTATGATATTGGCGGTTATCCTGCCGAAATTGTTGAATTGCCGACAAATGAATGGTCCTCTGTCGAAAACACGCTTGATATTGAAGTTAATCTTAATGAAGACGGAACTTACATTGTAGAATACGGCTACGACGCAAGCAGATATTCAGAAAGTGCAATGGAAAAATTCGCCGCAACTTTTGATGAAATTGTTGCAAAGTTGCAGGACGAAAACAAATTAATTTCAGAAATTCTTAACTGAAAATTTTCAGCCGCCATAAAAAATTTGGCGGTTTTTTTATTTGACAGAAAATAAAACTGTGCATAAAATTTTACCTGCAAAAAGGAGAAATTTTATGGACAAAATTACAATAATAGTGCCGTGCTACAACGAAGAAGCCGGTATAGATTTTTTTTATCCTGAAGTACAAAAACACGTTGAAAAAATTCCAAACTGCGAATTTTTTTATTTGTTCGTGAATGACGGCAGCCGCGACGGTACGCTTGAAAAATTGCGCGAGCTTGCCAAAAAATATTCCAACGTTTCATATTTGAGTTTGTCCAGAAATTTTGGCAAAGAATCCGCAATGATGGCGGGGCTTGACTACGCGGAAGGCGACGCGGTTATAATTATGGATGCAGATTTACAACACCCCGCGTCAAAAATTTCTGAAATGGTACAACTTTGGCGGCAAGGTTACGATGATGTTTGCGGCAAAAGAATTGACAGGGCGGGCGAAACTTTTATAAAGCGTACCTGCGCGAATATTTTTTACAGCATAATGAAAAAATTCAGCACTTCCTACGAAATGCAGCGCGACGTTGGAGACTTTCGCCTTTTAGATAAACGCTGTATCGAGGCTTTAAGATTAATGCGGGAAAATCAGCGATTTACCAAAGGGCTTTTCACTTGGGTTGGTTATCGCAAAAAAGAATTTCCCTTTGAAGTGCAAGAACGCACGGCGGGCAAGTCAAGCTGGAATTATAAAGCACTTTTCAATTTGGCTATAAAGGGAATGACTTCATTTACAACCGCGCCTTTGCACATAATGACTTTTTTGGGAATGACAGTTTCATTTGGCGCAATGGCTTACATGATTTTTGTTATAGCAATGGCTTTGATTTACGGCGACCCGGTTGCAGGTTACCCTACTTTAATGACGGTAATTTTATTTTTGGGCGGTATGCAACTTTTGGCGTTGGGGATTATCGGCGAATATCTCAGCCAAATTTTCCACGAAACTAAAAACCGTCCAATTTATTTGATTGACGAAATGAACGGCGAAAGAATTATTTACCGGCACGAAATTTTTAAAGAACGGAATATAGGGAATAGGGAGTAGGGAATAGGGAGTAGGGAATAGGGAGTAGGGAGTAGGGAGTAGGGAATAGCCGCTGTAAGCGCGCAGGATTGATTTTAAGGCGTCTTGAAAATTTTTGATATAATTTGTAACCCCGCGCTTAGAAAATTGATTGTGGAGGCTTTCAGGCGCAAATACGGGCTTATTTTTTTGCTTACCTCGAAAAAATTACAAAGAGAGTTGGAAATACAAAATGAATCGCAGAAAATTTATCCGTAACGGCTTAATCGGCGCGGCAGGATTAGCCGCTGTAAGTGCGCAGGATTGATTCTAAGGCACTTTCAATTTTTTTTGATATAAATTACCCTCAAGCCCCGAAAATGAATTGTGGAGGCTCTCAAGCGCAAATACGGGCTTATTTTTTGGCTTACCTCAAAAAATTTACAAAGAGAGTTGGAAATACAAAGTGAATCGCAGAAAATTTATCCGTAACGGCTTAATAGGCGCGGCAGGCTTGGTAGCTTTAAGCGGCGGCGGAATTTTTTATTATATCAATCGCCCCGAATTTGGAAGATTGCCGCGCGGCAACCGCCTACAAAAAATTTTAAGTTCGCCGCACTATTTTACAGATCATTTTGAGTGCTTGACGCCGGTACAAGTTATGTCTGAAGACGACGCCGACAAAGAAAACCGCGTTATTGCCACGCTGAAATTTTTGTTTGGCGATAAATCAGAATTAAACCCGCCGCGCCCAATTCCCAGCGTCAAAACAAATTTGAAAGAATTACCGCCAAATTTAGATTGCGCAGTTTGGATGGGGCATTCTACGATTTATTTGCAACTTGCCGGAAAAAGAATTTTGCTTGATCCTGTTTTTTCAGACTACGCTTCGCCGGTATTTTTCATTAACCGCGCCTTTACCGGCAGTAACATTTACACGGCTGAAGATTTTCCGGAAATTGATATTTTGGCGATAACGCACGACCATTGGGACCATTTGGATTATCCGTCTGTAATGGCACTGAAACCTAAAATTAAAACCGTAATTTGTGCGTTGGGCGTTGGCGAATATTTGGAGCAATGGGGATTTCCGCTTGAAAAAATTATCGAGGAAGATTGGGATTCTGTCATTGAAATTGGAAATAATTTGAAGGTGCACATTTTGACAAGCCAACATTTTTCAGGGCGAATGTTGAAACAAAATCCAACTGAATGGTGCAGTTTTGCATTTGTTACGCCGGAGCGAAAAATTTTTTGCAGCGGCGACGGCGGGTACAGCAACCACTTCAAAAATATTGGTGAAAAATTTGGCAGTTTTGACTTTGCATTTATGGAGAACGGGCAATACAACAAGGCGTGGCACGCTATACATTGCTTGCCGAATGAAACAGCCGCTGCCTCTGAAGATATTCACGCAAAAAAAGTTGTACCTATTCACGCCGGCAAATTTGCATTGGCACGGCACGCGTGGAACGACCCCTACAAAGATTTAACCGCAGAAAGTTTCAATAAAAACTACAAACTTTTGACGCCGCAAATTGGAGAATTGATTGACTTCACGCAGGAACAAAATTTTTCGCCGTGGTTTAATTAAAAAAATTTTCCGGTCGTCGAAAAGCTCGGCGGCTTTTTTGTTTGCAATTTATTTATTCTGCAGATATAATCATTTCAAAAATTGGAGGTAATAATTATGTTGAAAAAAATTTTGATGGGCGCGTTGATAATTTTGGGCAGTTTTGGGATTTTTGGAAATTCTGAAGCTTGCCATTGCAATTACGATAATTGCGGCGATAATTATTACTACTGCCGCTAAGGAGGTTTCGGCGTGGCAAATTACACAACAACGACCCCTGATTGGGCGGTTTCCAATCAATCAGCAGTTATGAGCGGAATTGAAGGAATTAAAGATACAACCGTCGGCAACCTTAACCCAAATTATCAATTCAAGCGGCGCAAAATTTTAACCGAAGATGAACTTGTTGAGGGCGTCTTACAAGGCAACAGAATGATTCTTTCGCAGGCAATAACTTTGATTGAAAGTAACAGCCCAAAACATTTTGCAAAGGCGCAACGCGTTTTACAGCGTCTTTTACCGCACACCGGCAAGGCTTTAAGAGTTGGAATAACCGGCGTACCCGGCGCGGGCAAATCTACGATTATTGAGGCGTTCGGAAATATGCTCTGCGATATGGGCTACAAAATTGCAGTGTTGACAGTTGACCCTACAAGCTCCGTTACCAAAGGTTCAATTTTGGGCGATAAAACACGAATGGGAACTTTAAGCCGCCGTGAAGAGGCTTTTATTCGTCCCAGTCCTGCAGGCGGTACTTTGGGCGGCGTTGCACGTAAAAGCCGCGAAACTATGTTAATGTGCGAGGCGGCAGGTTACGACGTGATTTTGATTGAAACTGTAGGCGTCGGACAATCTGAAACTACCGTGCGCTCAATGGTTGATTTTTTTATGTTGGTAGTTTTGACGGGCGCGGGCGACGATTTACAGGGAATTAAAAAGGGCGTCATGGAACTTGCAGACGCTATTGTAATTAACAAAGCTGACGGCGATAATTTGATTAAGGCGAAAATTGCGCGCGGCGAATATGAAAGAATGATTGAATTTATACGCCCGGCAACTGAAGGTTGGCAAACTCACGCTTATTTGGCAAGTGCCGTTGAAAAAACCGGGCTTGACGATTTATGGCAAGTCATACAGATTTTCAAAAAAGTTACAACTGCAAGCGGCGTGTTTCAAAAACGCAGAGACAGTCAACTTTTGGATTGGATGCACGCAATGATTGATGAACATTTGCACAATTTATTTTTTGGCGACGCGGTAATAATGGGCAGGATGCCGGAAATTAAATCTGCGGTTTTAAACGGCGTCATTTCCCCGACTCAAGCGGTTGCAGAATTAATAAAAATGTTTGACGTGAAACGCGCCGCCGAGCGTCAAGTTGATTTATTCACTGCGAATTGAGGAATTTTTATGAAGAAAAAATTTGCTGCAATTTTGGCGGCGTCAATTTTATTCAGCGTAAATTTTGCAAACGCCGAAGCCGAAGGAGCTGCTGCCGCGCCTGCTGAAATTAATCACAGCAATTCAATTTATTTTCCGGAAATAGATTTTTACAATATGACTTCGACTGACAGTTTAATTATTTTGCCAAATTATCCAACTTATCAGCAAACAACCGAATATACTTGCGGACCTGCCGCCGCGTTGACAGTCCTGCAATATTACAAAAATTATAATTTTGACGAAATGCAACTTGCCGCCGAAATGAAAACAAGTACTACAGTTGGCACGAATACCGCAAATTTGGCAAAGTTTTTTGAAAAAATCGGCTGGAAAGTGCAGAGCAGTTTAAATTCTAAGCCGCTTGAAAGTTATGCAGATTTTCAAAATTTCGTAGAAAAAAATTTGCGGCGCGGTGTTCCAATTTTGGTTGAAAATGTGGAATGGGGCGGGCATTGGCGCGTTATAATCGGCTACGATTCAATGAATACTGATTCAGATTTGGACGACGTTTTAATTTTTGAAGATCCTTACGATACAAGCGACCACAAGCAAGACGGTTATACAGTTGGCAACGGCTGGAGATTTTTTTCAATGTGGTATGACCATGCACTTTTACCGAAAAAGCAAAGAAATCAGCCTTACGTCATTGCAACGCCGAATTGAGGAGGCTGGATAACAGCTTAAGAAAAATTATAAAAAGTTGTAAAAAGGTGGTGTTTTGGGAAGAAATAACGAAAAATCCTTATGACGAAATAAGGTCGGCGTGCGAATCGGTCCATAATAGCGTCGCACTGTCTACA
>JAFSZS010000226.1 GCA_017455645.1 Selenomonadaceae bacterium
GGCGGCATTACCGAAATAAAATCTGCGCCGTACTGTTGATTGAGATACGAACAATACTTTAAGCCCGCAATTTTCGCCAACGCGTAAGCCTCATTTGTAATTTCCAACGCGGAAGTTAGCAAATATTTTTCCTTCAAAGGTTGCGGCGCAAGTTTGGGATAGATGCACGACGAGCCGAGAAATAATAATTTTTTGCAGGAATTTTTCCACGCAGAATTTATGACGTTCATTTCAATCATCATATTTTGGTACATAAAATCTGCGGGCGAACTTGAATTTGCGACAATCCCGCCGACTTTCGCCGCCGCCAAAAAAACGTAATCGGGCTTTTCTTCCGCAAAAAATTTTTCAACTTCAACTTGTCTGCAAAGATCCAGTTCCTTATGCGTCCGCGTGATGATATTTTCGTAACCTTGCCGCTTGAGTTCACGCACGATAGCCGAGCCGACCATGCCGCGATGTCCCGCAACATAAATTTTAGCGCCTTTCTCCAATTTAAATCACCTCTAAATTTTTCAACGTTGCAAATTATCGCTAAAAATTTACCCTCCAATTCGGAGGGCTTTTTATTTACGATTTATCAAATTTAAATTTTTTAGCCGAACTTTGTATAAAATTTTATTTATTATAGCAAAATTTGCCGCACATTTGCAACATTACTTAAAAAGTTTTTTGTTGCAAATCTGCGGCAAAATTTTTTCTCTAAAAATTTTCATAGAGATGAGATTTTTACAATTTTATGTTGCCAAAAATTTATCTCGAAAAAAATCGGCGGGCTTTTTGTTGCCAGAAAACTACACATTACTAACCGCCTTTTTTATTTTATTCTCTCAAAAATTTTTTTGAAAATTATAGCAACGTTATAAAAAAATTTCAACTGTTCAAGGTATTTTTAGGATTTTTTAATGTTCGTCTAATTTTTTTCGGCTTGGTCAAAAATATGTACTTTTTTGAAAACAAACTTAAGCGATTAAAAAATTTTTTGTTGGGATTATCGCTGATAATTTTTTTTGTGAGCGGCAGTGTATCCGCGCAAGGCGTTATGCCTTCTTATGATCGTGTAACTGTCATCGTGTTGGAAGATGACGGCGGAAGAATTATTCGTAACGAATTGGCGACAACTTTTTTGAACGCCAAACTTTTGGAAATGGGCTTTAAGCACGTGGTCGACGCAAGCCACGTTATAAATTTAAATAACGCCCAACTTCTAAATTATATCTACCGTTCAACTGATGAAGAATTTGAACGGAGCATTGATAACGTTGTGGATTATCTTGTGCTTGTCAAATCAAACACGGATACAAATACCATTTCATTTTTGGATTACGATTCGGGAAGGATGATGAAAAGTCCGCTTAAAAGCGCGAAGGCAAATTTCAGGGTTAATGTGATTGTTTATGACACGGGCGAAATTATCGGCGCGTTCAATTCAAAAGGAGTTGGATTCGCAAACAATAATTCGCAAGCCGGCGACAAAGCGATTGAAATGGCAAGCAATGACGCGGCGGAAAAACTTGCGGACATTTTAAAAAAATCTGAAATGCAAACGGCGTTTCAACTTTCATTCAAAATTTTTGCCGACGATGAAAAAAATCTTGAACAAATTTTAGAAGATTTAAATAAAGTCAGCGGCATTCAATCTGTCCACATTTACGAACAGTCCGAAAGGTCGGCGGTACTTTCAATCGATTCGTATCAAACGCCAAGAGAAATTGTTAAGCAGTTGAAAGATATTACTTTTCTTAAAGTTCACGTGGACAGATTGTCCGGGAGCAGTTGCGAATTGATAATCAACGATGAGGAGGAGTTGGCTGATGAAAAAAATTTTGATGACGCTAATAATTTTGGTGAGTCTGAACTTTATCCAGATGAACAATTTGCAAACGGCGCAGGCGGCGTCGCTGAAAGATAATCCGCGATTGGCAATTCTTCCATACGCGGACAAAGCGTCAAAATCGCTTGGCTTGGATTTGAGCGATGCAACGGTTGTTTCAGAATTTTTGATGGAACAATTTCTTGATTCAGCGCGTTTCAAAATTGTTGAGCGCGAAAAAATGCAGGAAATTTTAGCCGAACACAGCCTTAATGCGTCGGGGCTCGTCAATCCCGCAACGGCGGTAGGTGTCGGGAAATTAGCGGGCGCACAATTTTTGGTGGCGGGCAGTGTAACCGGCTTAAGCACTAAGAAAAGCGGCGCAAGTTATTCACACAGCGGCAAAGGCGGCGTCGGTTTCAACAGCTACACAGTCATTGCCAACATAACTTTGCGCATAATCGACATTGAGGACGGCTCGGTAGTCATGGCAGTCAGCGGCACGGGCGAATCTGCGCGGACAAACGTTGATGTTGTGTTGCGTCAGGAAATTCGCCATTATTACGGCGATGACGGTTACGACGACAACAGCGAAAATAATTCTTCAGACTCAAGCAACATTGACGCCGAAAATAATTCTTCAGATTCAATCAACACCGACAGCGAAAATAATTCTTCAGATTCAAGCAACATTGACGCCGAAAATAATTCTTCAGATTCAATCAACACCGACAGCGAAAATAATTCTTCAGATTCAAGCAACATTGACGCCGAAAA
>JAFSZS010000227.1 GCA_017455645.1 Selenomonadaceae bacterium
AAATCTTACACGCAATTTTTAAATATCAAAATTTTTATTTGCCATAATACCTCGCTTTTTATTTGGCATTGCACTTGATTTATTTGAAGATATAATTTTTTCAGTGCGTTCAATCGTAATTACGGGTACAAGCCATTCTTCCAAAGTCGCCCCGCCGTGAATTTCATTGCCTGCCCCGCCTTGCTGAATAAATCTTGAATAATCCGCAAAAATTATTTTGTCATTCTGCTCAATAAAATTGGAAAATTTTTCTTTGTCGCCGGATAGAGAATTTGCAAATCTGCCGCCATAAAAAACTTCGCGGGCTTTGCTTTCAAAATTTTTATCAAATTTTGTTTTTCTGACCAAAACTGCCAGTCTACTCGCTCCATGATCCGCACTGACAATTATTTTTTTGTAATTTTTTAACGTAGTTAAAATTTTTTCTTTCAACGCAGATAAAAAATTCAATTCCGCCAAAATATTTTCAGGATATTTTTTTGTTGAATGCTTAATTTTATCAAGGTCAAGAATTTCTGCGGCAATATTTTTATCATTCAAAAAATCTTTGTTATATTCGGTAATTGAAGGCAAATTACAATAACCGAATTGGTATTTGATTGTAAAATTTTTGAACTCCGGCGAGGAAAAAATTCTTGCCAAAAAATTTAAGTATTCGACTCCCAGCGCGTCCACAAAAAAAATTGCCGCGTCTTCAAAATATTCTTCTGCAACAAGCTGATTTCTGGACTTAAGCGAATAGATATTTTGGCTGTTGTTTTCGGCAATTTCATTCACCAAATTATAAAAATCCTCGCTCAATATATTCGTAACTTTCAACCAACGGTATTTGCGAAAGTAAGCTCTTTGTTCTGTAGAAAAAATTCCATTTGAATCCGACAAATAATTTGCCAAAGCAGGGAAATTTTTTTGTAAAACTGCAACGACTTCATCATAATTTGTAAATTTAAATTTTCGTATTACTTCAAAGAATAAAATTTTTTCGTTTACAGAAGTATCGGTTAAAATTTTTAACGCCAACTTTTTATCTGCTTGACGAATTTTATCAACAAATTTTTCAGGGAGTGAAACTTGCAGACAAGATAAAATTTCGCGGCGTTCGTCATAAACTTTGGAAAAATTCTTGTTGCTGTCAAAAATTTGTATGTAAATCTGTTCAATCCAATTTTTGGGCGAATCAGATTTTTTTGCACAACTATCAGCATAAAAATTTTCATTCCCAATTTTACACCAGAGCCACAAAAGCCAACGTTGAAAATTTTCCTGCAAATGGAAATTACTAAACAAACTCGGCTTGAAAGAATCTGTATTCAGTTCATAACGAAAAGCTTTTTCAAGGTTGCCGGTTTTGGTAACAGATACAGCCAATTTTTCCCAATCTTCACGGCTTCCAAAATTTTTTTCCAATTCTACCGGCAAATTGTAATGATAACGCAACAAGCTGAAGGCATCGGAAATAACTTTAACATCGTCGAAAAATTTTTGATCTTGCAGATAAATTGCGTTGTTTGTGTAGACGTGCAAAGACTCTTTCGGCTTTTCTTCCCAATACTTTAAATAATTTTTAAAGCCGTCAGCCCGCGTTCCTTGTAATTTTAAATTCAAAGATTTTTGAATGATCGTCAGCGAATAATTGTTTTCTTCTGCCGTATCCAACAAAATTATGCAGTTTTTTTTTCGCACGTCATAAATTTCCAAAGATTTAAGAACGCTTTTCAGGCGGTACATCAGAAAATAGATTCTGAAATTTGTTGGCTCTTGAAAAAATGAATTTAAAATTTTCTTAATTTCAGATTCAGCAATTTCAGGGCGCACGCGCAAAAATTCTGACAGCGGCAAAACGCAACAATTTTTAGTTTCATTTTTCAACGCGGTATAAAATCGCTTTAAATTTGGCATGGTATCTTCAGCCGAGCAAAATTCTGACAAAAAAATAAACTTCTCAGTCGCCAAAAAATTTTTCACTTCGTGCCACATTGAAATTGAATCCACGTTTATAAATCTAACGGGGCTTAAAGTCTTTTGTTTTTTATCCTGCGTCAAATTTTTTTTCAGTTCCTCAAGATTTTTGAAGACAATCATTTTTTCGCCCTCAAGAATTCTTCAAGACTCTTATGCCCAGCAAAACATCTTTTTTTATAAGTTCTTCAAGATATTTTTGAGCTTGTTCTGCGGAAAGTTCATGGATTTTTTTCTGAACTTGAGTAATAAAATATTTGTGATAGTTGTTTTGAGCGTAGGCTTCGATTTTATTTTTGCAATTATATTTTTCATCGTACCAATTATAAACATTGTCTCCGCTCTTTTCCTGCAGAATTTTTCGCAAATCATTAGCTTGCAAAACCGGTGAATATTCTCCGCCAAAAAAATTTACAAAAGCTTTTTCGCAAGAATTTTTATCTTGCAGACATTTTAATTTATCGCTCTGGATAAAATTTAAAGCAGTTTCAATTTCATTTTCAGATAAATTTTGTGAATTTCTATTAAGCGCGGAAAAAATATTTTGTGCCTCTCGCAAACAATCTTGAAACATACAAAGTATCGGAATTTTATTTTGATTAGACCAATCTGCAGGCGATTTTGTGCCGGTAACTTCCTGCCACATTAGAAAAATTTTTTGAATTTTTTCGTTGCGTCGAATATTTTGTAAAAATTGTTTCACCTGTAAAATAAAATCGTCCTTAGTTTTGAAAAAATTTCCTGCAGGGGCATTTAAGAATAAATTTGAGACAGTTTTATCATCAAGGCTGCTGTCAACATATTTTCTGATTGCGGCGGCAAAAGTGGCAGATTGTTTTTCAAAAAAATCTTTGAAAGTATCGGCAGAAATTTTTATCTGAATTGCCATTTGTTCGGGATTTTTTAAGCTACTACTTTGTAATGCTTGAAAAACTTGGAAAAAATTTTTTAAATCGCTTTGAAATTCTTCGACAATCGCACGTGGAATTTTTATTCTGTTAAGCTTATCTCTTAAAGATTCACGGGCGTCGAAAATTTTTTTTTGCGGAGTTGCAAGGATAGAATTTATCGCCTCAATCAAAAGTAATTCTTCATAAAGTCTATCAATCTGCTTGTTAAGGTCGTCAACTTTCCAAAGGTACGCCGAGTCGGCAGAAAGTTTTTCATTTAGTCGTGAAAGATATTCCGGTTCGGTTAATTTTAATCTGCCGAAAATTTGAATGAGTTCAGGTTTGTATTCTGCAATGTAATAATTCATTCCGGATTTAAAATTATTTGATTGCACAAGATTTTTCAATTCGCTTACAACAGCAAGATTTTTCTTATAAATCAAATAAATATCTTCAGCAATTTTCGTTTTTTCACGCGCCGTGACAGTTCGTGGGTTAATAAATTCTTCCATCAAGTCTATAAAATGCAAAATTTCTTCTTTGTAATCACTGACGCTGTATTTTTCTTCAGCATAATATTTGAGCGACCAAACTGGATAATAATTTTGAGTAAGGCGCAAATTTACACTTTTGGCTATATCGTCAATCGAACTTCTATTACTTTCAGGTATATTAAAAATTTCTCCGGTGACTTTGCAAAATAAAATGTGTTCAGGAGTTTGCTTAACAATAAATTGATCTGTTTGCAGAGTTTCTTTAATGGCACTTACAATCAAATTGCTGATTTTGTCCGCTGTCAAGCTGTAAGTATTATTATTCACGTCACGAATATAAAAATTGCTGTCCACGTATTCTTTCAGCAAAATTGCCAAAAGATACGCCGCGCCAATCGAACGTATTAAACCTACAGGCGGCTTTTTCAGAGTCTGCCAGATTTCGGCAAAACGCACTGAATTATTTTTTTCAAAACCGTATCCAATAATTTCTTCAACGATTTTTTTCATTTTGGAAATTGTACTGGAAGGATTATTCAGCCAATAATTTTTATCATTGCGCCCGTCAATTTCCTTGAAAGCATTTTCTATACCGATTAAATAGTTATAACTGCCGGGAATTTTTTCTGTGCCGAGCGCGTATTTTGCAACCTTATCTTGAAAGCCTTGGGGTGAAAAAAGCTTATCATTCATAGAAATTTCTTCAAGCCCGCAACCATAAAATTTTCTGTTCAGCTCTTCAAGTTGACGGACTAAATTTATTGCACCCGAAAAGACGTTTGATTCAGTAGCCGAACTGTAAACGCGGTAAGTTGTAATATCAAGTTGCCTGTTCCATTCTTCCACCAAGTCATTTGCAGTTTTTCCGGCGAGCGTCATTTGTTCACGTTGGTTTGGAATTTCTCTAAAATAAAGTTCCTTCGCCTTGTTTTGAACAAATTTTTCGTAACGTTGCTTTGTAAAAGGCGTTCCCGAAAAATCTACAACAACGCAACGCGAAGGAAATTTTTCATAAATTTTTGCTATAGTTTGATTTATTTTGCCTTGCTCTTCTTCGTCTGCCGCAAACAAATAAAACGCCAAAATTTGATTATCTGCAAGGCTTAAATCTTCATGGCTTGCAGACAAATATTTTTTAGGCGAAATGAATTTTATTTTGTAGCGATATTTCAAGAAGTTTGAAGGATAAAAACTTTTGGCAACCTTTAAATTTTCGTCGGTAATGATTGTGTCAAAAGTGCGTTCGTGCTTAACTTTTTCAAGCAATTTTTCCATTCGTTCATTGTCAACTTGAGCGGTTGCCATAACATAATAAATATCGTCTGATTGTTGAATTGCCGTAACAATTCCCTTGCTTGCGAAAATATTTAAAATCTGTCGAACGTCATTTTCAAAACTCGTACCAACAAAACAAGCGCAAATATTTTTCAAAGACGCACGCAAAAGCGAAGTCGCGCCGCCTGATCTGCTGTAAACTGTACTTTGCAAGGCAAATAAAGTCAACGTAGCTTTTAAGACACTCCGCTGATTTTCATTTTCGCAAATTTCGGCAAAATTATTGTAGTAGGCTATTGCCTCTTGAAAAGTTTTATCCAAGTCGGGATTATCTAAATGAAAGAAATAATCCCACAAAAAATTAACCGTCAAGTAATCGCCGCGCCAACCTTCAACGCCGTAATTATTTATAAACCATTTGAAATTTCTGTGTTCTTCGTCGTCTTCAGAATAATTGGCGCACAAAAATTGAAACATTGTACGCTGATTGGAGCTGATTTGTTGCGAAATAAATTTTAACAAATACGCCGCGTAAGGATGAATCGGCAAAAGTTTTTTCATATCTGCAGGCTGAATTGTAGTATCACGTTTCATTATAAAATCGGCGGCTTCGCGTTTGACAATTTCCCAAAGTTCCCTTGAAAAATGCTCCCAATCATTCTTCATATCAGGTTCAACGCCTACAGCTTGCGCCATTAACTGAAACGCCGTACTTTCAGCCAAAGTTATAGTACAAAGTTTAAAACGCGCCTCAATAATTTTTCGTTGTACTGAATCTGTGATAAGTTGGTTGGCGTCGCTGTGCGTAATTAGGAAAAAATAAAAGCTCAATTCGGCGGACGCCTGCGCGATTTCCTGCAAGCCGGTAATGTTGTTCAAATTATTTTTAAAGTACTCGGTGAACTCGTCCCAAATAAAAAAAATTGCGTAAAGCTTATTTTTCTCGCGTACATCTTTAAGCCAATCGATAACGTCATTAATGGTCATTGCCCAATTATAGGATTCTTTTTCAGCAACGGCGGTAATTTGTTCCAGCAGGTTAATTTTTTCTTCATCGTCCAAAGTCTTCAAATCGTAAATAACTTCTTCCGGCGAAGTGTATTCTGAAAAATTGCCGCGATGCTTTTTAAAAGCCGAACGAAAATTAAAAGTTGCCTCGTCATCTGTCAGCGTGTCAAAAACTTTGTCCATAATGCTTGCACTGCCCATATATTTATAGCCTTTTTCACGCAAGGAACGTTTGACACTTTCAACAATTACATTAAAAAGTTTATTCTGCGAAGTTATACCGGCGGACGAACTTTGATGCACAACTAAAATATCGCCTTTGGAACGAACACCGACCAGCCGCGCCCACAAAGAATTTAATTGTTCATTGTGCTGAAAGTATTTTTCGACGTTTGAGAGGTCGTCTTCAAAAATATGTTTGATAACAAACGAGGCGAAAGTTTTTCCAGTGCCGTAACTGCCATACATCCAAATAGGGCGATTTTTCATATTTGAAGATTTTTCCAAAGTTTCAATCGCCGATGTTAGAACTTTTTTAAAACTCTCGTGCGGATAAAATGACTTCCATTTATTGGGGATTGTTCTATCACTACTTGCAGAAAAAACCGGCACAAAATCTGATTCAAGCTGCAAAAATTCTTTGTAAAGTTTCAAATTGTCCACCTCGTACTAAAAAAGCTCCACAATATCGCCGGAAATTTTTTCACGGTTCAAAAAAATATTTTCTTGAATACCCTTGTAAAAATCCACTTTTATAAAATCTGAATAATCATTCGCCAAGCCAACAAGCATTGGACGCAAAATTTTTTCTTCAATACCGAATAAAATTTTTGGACTCAACGCTTCGCGCTCTTCGTTATCTTCAAGTAAATCTGTTAAAGTAAAGCTGTAAAGCCCGTCCGCGTGTTCCGCAAATTGATAAAGGCTGTACAAAATTACCAACGGTTCAGGATTTTTCCACGCTGTCCGCGTAATTGAAACTACTTGCCGACCTTTCAAGTTGCAAATTCCTTGTCCAATTTCTTCACCAATGGGCGAAGATTTAAACATATCTTTTAAAGATTTTACTCCATTAAGCCGAGTTCTTTCGCTAAGTGAATTTCCAAGCATATTCATTAAAAAATTACTATCACAATCAAAATTAAAAGCTGTCTTTCTGACAAACAAACTGACGAGCGGCGAATTATAAGCCATATTAACCCAAAAAATTCCCCACAATTTCAAGTTATCTGTACCGAGTTCAGAAATCTTTTCAAAATTACTTGACGGTTTTTTATTTTCGTCAATCAAACAAATTTCCCTGCCCCAATTCTTAAAACTCTCAAACATTTTGGAGCCCATTCTGCTATTTGGATCATTTTTTTTGGCATATTCCCAAAATTTTTCGGGATTTTCAAAATAAATTTTTATCCAATCAAGACGTAAGCCAAAAGTGTTATATCTGTCAATTCGTTTAATTTCCACGTCGTTATAACCTCCAATAGCAGTTGAGCGAGCTATCCAACAACCTCTTTGCATTTCCAAACATTTATGACAATGCACACAATTTTTTATTGAAATGTCATTATCTGTAATATTTAAAGCCCCGTTAGGACATTCTATCATACAAACGCGACAATTTTTACAATAAGCCGATTTATTTAAAACATTTCTAAACAGCGAAAAAAATTTTATTGTTTCCTTAGTTTTAACAGGTTCGGAAAATGTAAAAACTTCTTCGCCTTCAGAATTTTCAACAGTAAAAATAAAAGATTCTGCGCCATACTGAATTAAATATTTATTTTCCGCAATCTCAAAAAAATTGCCCAATGCAGGCAACCATTTTTTCCAAGAATAATTTGCATTTTTTAAGGTAAATTTTCGCTGTGAATTTTCATCGACAGCAATAACTTTATCTTCACCTTGCCTAAGATATTTTCCGCTACCTCTTATTTTCCAACCAAGCGAATTGAAATAATCTTTCCATTCGTCTTCATTTGTAAAACCTTTATTTATTTGGCTTTTAATAATTGAAATGAACGGCGCAATTTCTTCATGGAAAATATGATTTTGTATGCAATCACTCCAAATTGAAGACATAGGGCATAATTTACAGCCAACTCTATGCAAGCCGATTCTGTAAGAATTATTCAGCGGCAAATTTTCAAAAAAATAATACAAAAATAATTCTGAGGTATTCCATTTTCTGATAGGATAAAAATTTATTTGTGCGTTATGCTTTACTCCTTCGGAAATTTCGCCATATGTTGAACGATTAGCACTTTCTAAATTGCGAATACCTAAAAAAGCCAACGCCTTAAAATTTTTTATATCTTGAATGGAACGTTTGCGGCGCGTAGCCAAAATTTCTTTTACCTTGAAAAGCGAAGGCGCGGACTTATGAACCGAACAACACCAGCGAATTTTTCGCGCAGGCGGTCCCATAAACTGCCAAGACTCCAGAGCCTCAAAAGGAGCTTTTGCCGTGTGCCAATTTAATTTATTGTAGCGCAGTTTTGTTTCTTCAACAGTTTTGTAAGTGTCTTGCAATTCCATTGAAGTATCGCCGAAAATTACTTCAAAGGCGTCGTAAGGAAGGGCGCGTTGCACCAAATCAAGCATAACGAGAGAATCTTTGCCGCCGCTGAAGGCAACGTAAAAAATATCGACTTTGTTTTTGTACGCCTTGAAAGTTTTGTAAATATCTTTTAAAGTGCGCTGAATTAATCCGTTCATAAAACTTTCGTTCTTTGCAAGCATAGCTTTAATATCGACGGGCTTTAAGGATAAATTCGGCACAACATTTTTAAGCGTCGGTAATTCAAACAAATTGCCGCCTTGAGTTTCGGCTACAAGTTCTCCGCGATAAAAGTACTTGCGACCTTCAGCCCAACAAAGCGGCTCAATCGATTCTGGAAAATTCCAGCCAAAATTTTTATCAAGTTGCAAAAATTTCAATTCCTCAAAAAAAACCGGGCGAATTTCATTTTGTGATTTATTTTCAGTAACAAGATTGTAGCCGCCGGTTTCTTTGTCCCATTCATAAGCGTACACACAAAAAAATCCTCTCAAAAATTTATTTCAAGTGAATTTTATCATATTCGTCAATAGCTTTGGGCAATTTTTTATGTGCCAATCCCTTATCCTTAAGCCAATTTAAAATTTCGTCTTTATTTTGAAATGGATCGCGCTCCTGTTCTTCAATCAAAATTTTAAGGCAAAAAGAATTAAAATCATCTTCAGCAAAATTTTCTGAAACAAAAACGGCTGTAGAAAATTCGCCTGCAGTTGAAAAGGAGTGTAAAATTTTAAAATTATCTGCTGAAAGTTTAACAATACTTTCAAGCAAAAAACTATTCCACGAAACCTCAAGGCGCGGCAACCATTCAAAATCAGGAAAAGTTTTTGCAGACTGCCAGCCGCCGTTGCGTTCCATTGCCAATTTTACATTTTCAACAACCGCCTCAATAATTTCATCAGTAATACCGATTGATTCGGGTCGACGCAAATAAAATTCATCAACGCGAATAAATTCTGGATTCAAATTTTCAATTAAGGTACTTTTTGAAAGATATTTTATTCCCTGCTCTTCACACAAATTTAAAATATCTTCAATTTCAACTTCAGCCCTGTCTTCAATGTATTGCAACAAAATTTTTTTATTGGTAATGCCGGCTATATTTGTAGTCGAAATGTACGGACGCGAAAAATTGAATTTTTTGCCAAACATATATTTTAAAATTCCAAAAAGCTTTTCGGCATCTTCAATTTTATTTCTGTATAAAAAATCTTGAAAACGCTCCCAAAACAAATTGTACAAATAACGCGAACTTGCAGGCTTATTTTCGCAGATATTTTGTAAAAATTTTTCAATTTCAGCTGATTCATCTTCTTGCAAGTTAAGCCGCGTTGAGTGCAAATATTTTCCTTTGCCAATGCAGATAATTTCGGGACAACGTTGCAACAACATTCCAATATTGTGAACTTGAAAAGAAATAAATTCAGCCTTAATTTCTTGCGTTGAAACTTCGCCGTTTTTGGCAACAAAATTATTGAATTCCGCTGCCAAATTTAAATCTGCATTTTTCGTAAGACAATCTCTGGAAAGAGTGTAAGGGGAACCGCAATATTTTATTGCGCCCTGCAAAATATATTGATTGGTAATTTGCGTGCCGACGAAATTTTCTTTCAGTGCAGTAAAAATTTCCTTGTAAGGCAAAACTGTACGCTCGGATTTTTCGATATAGTCATTTATCAATAAAATAATTTTTTGCGGAACGTGCAAAAAGTCGGGATGCATATATTTTCCGCGACCGCACAACACACCTATTCTGCTTAATATTGCGTCTAAAGCACGTTGCGAAATTGCGTTCTCATAACCAAAAATTTCACGCAAATAGCGAACAAATCTGTTGTAATGCGTTTCGTCAGCAATTTTGTAGCCGCTCTGAAATATTTCTCTTAAAATGTAACCGCATTGAAATCTCAAAGTTAAAAATCCTCTGTAAAAAAATTTCCCGCTGTGTTTGTAAATCTGTAAAATTTTTAGTCTCAATAATTCTTCAGAGCAATTTTTCTCTTTAACAATTTGGTTAATTTCTTCTTGTAATTCAGATTCACTCAAAATTTTTGGCAAACTATCAATCAATTTATCATAATCAATCATTTTTTTGTTTGCTGTAAAAATAATCGTATTTGTTGCCGCGTCAAAACAAAAAACTTTTTTATCTGAAGCAATCTTAGAAATGAAAAACCATAGGGTTTTTGTCGAATCTTCGCCTATAAAATTTTTTAAATCTTCAAATGTGACAAAATTTTTTTCGCCAAGCAGTTCACAAACAGAATCAAAAAATTTTTTTAATTTGAGCCCGCTATATTGTGAAAAATTTTTAATGGCACTATTTTCAATTTGGCGAACTCTTTCACGTGTAATGTTAAGCTCTTTTCCAATTTCTTTCAAAGTTTTACCTACTACGCGCCCGGCAATAATGGCAATTTGCTTTTTATTTTTCAAGACAGAACATACCATTTCTTCAGCAAAATTTTTCAAACTGTCTTTATCAAGCAATTCAGGAGTTTCAAAATTTTTTTTGGACTCTTCAGGCGTAGTACGAGCAACGCACATAGATTTTAAAAAAATTTTTTCAAGAACTTTAATTACATTGTCAATAGACCCCCTGCCAAAATTTTTTAATGCTGAAAGTTCAGGTACAGAATAATTAAGCAATTCACCCAATGTAAAACAATTTTCTCTTTTCAGCAAATTTTGAACGCGGTTATTAAAAGGTAATTCCGTTACCAAAATATTTTTGTAAGGCTCAAGAGCAACGATATTAAAAATTTCCCGCAAAGTTTGAATTGTTTTGCTATCAGTCTTTTCAGCAAATAAATCAAATTCAGATTCATCGAACAAATTTATTTCAGCTGACTTAGAAGCTACAATTTTTTTTATATTTTCAATTTCTTCGCGAGAAGCAAAATATTTTGCACGATAAGCAATAAAATCCGCCTCGCTTAATTCATCGACAAAAATTTTTCCGGCGTCAGTACAATACTCCAGAAAAGTTTGATATTTGTCTTTAAATTTTGTTGTGATTAAAATCCTTTTACTCATTGAAAATCCCTTCTGTTACATAAAAAATTCAAAAACCGTTACGTTGTTGCACTGTTAAAACTTGGCAGTTATGAATTAAACTGAATTATTTTCAGTGAAAATCAGCATTGCTATAAAAAAAGATTATCGACTTTTTATCGACAATCTTTTTAAAAAAATTTTTTATTCGACGTTGACGGGGTGCTTAAAAAAATTCACAACTTCTTTGTACTGCGCTTTTAATTTTTCTGAAATATCGGCTTGAATTGAATCTGCAAGCTCAATAACCGAAATTGAAAAATCTTTCCTGCGCGAGGATTCGTCTTTGTGCGGGATTAATTTTTCTATAAATTCAGTGATACTTTCGCCGTGAAAAATATTTCTGCCCGCGGCATAAATCAGCAAGCCCGCCGTTACGACTGCGGAAATTATCCACGGGACGGCGCGCGTTAAATGTTTGGCAAGGAAGGGAACCAAATTTTGCAGGATTAAAAAAATTGCGCCCGCCAATATTCCCAAAAATACGCAAAAAAGTTTGAAGGCGAAAGTTGCAACTGAAAAAGTTAAACCAAACGCGGCTAAAAAAAATTTCGCAAGCCCGCGCAAAATTCCCGCGCCGAATACCAACAAAATTATTATCGTTAAAGCTAACATAAACATTGCCGACCCTCCCTAACTAAAAAATAAGCCCGTAAAGGCACTTGAGAGCCTCCAGAATCGTTTCTCAAGGCTCAAGGGTAGATTTATATCAAAAAGTTTGACACCCGCCTTAAAATCAATCCTACGCGTTTACAGCGTGTCAAAAATTCTGTCGCCCGCGTCGCCGAGCCCCGGCACAATGTAAGCATTTTCGTTTAAACTTTCGTCAACTGCCGCCGTGTAAATCGGTATTTCGGGATGGTCGCCGGAAATTTTTTTAATACCTTCCGGCGCGGCAATTATGCAGACAAAAACAATATCTTTTGCGCCGGCGTCTTTCAGCATTTGCAACGCCGCCGAGGAACTGCCGCCCGTTGCCAACATTGGATCAACCACAATTATTTTTTTTGAAGAAATATTCGGCGGCAACTTTTTATAATATTCAATCGGCTTATGTGTAGTTTCGTCACGAACAAGCCCAATATGTCCAACTGCCGCGTTCGGTAAAACTTTCAACGCGCCGCTAACCATTCCGAGCCCTGCGCGAAGTATCGGCACAATTCCAAATTCTTCAGCCAAAATTTTTGCCTTGCATTTGGTAATTGGCGTTTCAATTTCAATTTCTTGCAGCTTAAAATTTTTGGCAACTTCATAAATCATAAAAGTTGCAATTTCTTCGACTGCTTGCCGAAAATCTTTGGCGGGCGTTTCTTTTCGCCGCATTAAAGTTAATCTGTCTTTCAAAATTGGGTGAAAAATTTCTTGAATCATTGTAACACTTCCCTTAAGCAAGCTCGGTTAAAAATTCTTCAAAGGGCAATCCGTAATTCCACGGCAGATTTAAATTTTCTGCGTGCAAAATGCATTGGTAACAAAATCAGCCGCCTAAAATTTTTTATTGTACTTTTGGAAAGTACAGAAATTTTATATCAATTCGGTTAAAAATTCTTCAAAAGGCAAGCCGTAATTCCACGGCAGATTTAAATTTTCTGCGTGCAAAATGCATTTGGTAACAAAGTCAGCCGCCTTGCGTACAGCCGCGGTTAAATCTTCGCAGTTCATAATCGACGCGGCAACAATCGCAAAAAATACGTCGCCCGTACCGGAGCGGTCACTGCCCAATTTTTTTGAAGTAACAAAATTAATCTTGCCGTTATCGTAAACAAAATTTGTAATGTTGGAGCCGTCGTCCGCGTCAAGGTTTACGCCGGTTATCACAACTTGCCCGCCGCGCGTTTTCGCCGCAATATTCGCCGCCATTGTTGCCAAATCTGAATCTGAAATAATTCCGTCCGCAGGGTAGGGAATATTTAAAAGTTCGCAAGCTTCGGTTAAATTCGGCGTCACTAAATCTGCAAAGTGCAAAAGTTTTCTCATTTCAATGCACATTTCCCGCGTATACGAAGCATAAATTTTGCCGTGGTCGCCCATAACCGGATCAATTAAAATTTGCGCGTTGGAATTTTTTAAAAAGTTGCTGACAATTTCAATTTGCGCCGCCGAGCCCAAAAATCCCGTTGCAATGCCGTCAAATTCCAGATTATTCAACCGCCAACTTTTTATGTAAGCGTTCATTCTGTCTGTAAAGTCGTCCATAAAATAATTTTTGTAACCGGTATGCACTGACAAAATCGCCGTCGGCAACGGGCAAACTTGAATTTTTAAAGCTGAAATTATCGGCAATTCAACTGTTACCGAGCAACGCCCAAATCCCGTTATGTCATTTATCAGAGCCAATTTTTTTTGTTTCAAAAATTTTTCCCCCAAATTATTCGTGCGCCGCCAAACGATTTTTCGCCATTTCCTCAAATTCGCCGCGCCCAAAATTTACAAAAGGTTCAATCGAAATTCCGCCGCGCACTTTAAAATTTCCTTCAATTTCCAAATAGAGCGGGTTCAAAAGTTTTATTAAATCGTCGGCAATTCGATTTACAACTTCTTCATGAAAAATTCCAACATTGCGAAAACTCATTAAATAAAGTTTCAAGCTTTTACTTTCAACAAGTTTTTCGTCGGGAATGTAGCGAATTTTCAACGCGGCAAAATCCGGCTGTCCTGTTACGGGACAAACGCAAGTAAATTCTTCGCAGTTTAACTTTACAAAATAATTTCGCGCAGAATTTTTATTGGGTATTGCCTCCAAAATTTCCGGCTTGTACTCAAATGTATAATCAGTTTTTTTCCCTAAACTTTTTAATTCGCTCATTTTTTTACACCTTCAAAAGTCAAATTAGGTACAGCGTTTAAAGTAAGCGGCGCGAAATCTTTTTTCAGCGATTGATAGTAACCGCGGCAAGCAATCATTGCGGCGTTGTCAGTGCAGAGGATTTTTGACGGGTAAAAAAATTCCAAGCCGTGACTTTCACAAACTGCGCGAAGATTTTTTTCAAGTGAAGAATTGGCAGCCACGCCGCCCGCAAGTACAATTTTTTTCAAGTTGAAATTTCCCGCCGCGTCAACAGTTTTTTCAATCAGTGAATCGACAACCGCCTTTTGAAAACTTGCGGCAACGTCAGCATTGTTGACAGTTTCGCCCTTCATATGAGCAGAATTTAAATGGTTGAGCACGGAAGATTTTAAGCCGCTGAAACTGAAATCAAATTCAGAAACTTTTGGGCGCGGAAAATCTATAGCATCAGCGTTGCCGATTTTTGCAAGCTTGTCAATTTCGGGACCGCCGGGATAAGGCAAATTCATAACGCGCGCAATTTTATCGAACGCTTCGCCCGCCGCGTCGTCGCGTGTTTGCCCCAAAAGTTCAAAGGCGTTGTAGTCATTCATTTTAATTAACGCGGTATGTCCGCCGGAAACTACCAACGCCAAAAAAGGCGGCGTCAATTCCGGTGAACTCAAAAAATTTGCGAAAATGTGTCCTTCCAAATGATTCACGGCAACCAGCGGAATTTTTAAAGCAAACGCCAAAGTTTTTGCCGCGGAAACTCCAACCAACAACGCGCCGACAAGTCCCGGTCCGTACGTTACGGCAATTTGATTTATTTCAGAAAGTTGCACGCCGGATTTATTAATTGCCTCGTCGATAACCGGCATAATATTTACAATGTGTTTTCTGGACGCAATTTCCGGTACGACGCCGCCAAATTTTTGGTGCAAAGGTATTTGAGTTGAAATGACATTTGAAAGTATTTCCCGCCCGTCGCGCAGGACAGCCGCCGCCGTTTCATCGCAACTTGTTTCAATCCCCAATGTTAAAATTTTTTTATCCACTACTCCCTACTCCCTATTGCCTATTGCCTTTTATGTGTGCTTGCGTGCACACGGACGCTAAAAACTACTGCCTTTTGCCTTTTGCCTTTTGCCTATTCCCTAAATCAGTATTCCACATTATTAAAGCGTCTTCGCCGTTGTCAACATAATATTTTTTACGCCGCCCGACGCTTTTTAAGCCGAAACTTTCATAGAGTTTAACAGCCGCGGTATTTGAAGGGCGTACTTCCAAAGTTACGGCATTTGCGCCGCGCTCCTTGCAAATTTTCAGCAATTCGCCAAAAAGTTTTGTACCGACGCCGCGCCCGCGGTATTCCTGCAAAACTGCCACGCTCATAACTTCAGCCTCATTGAAGGCAAGCCACGCGCCCGCGTAGGCAATAATTTTTTTGTCAAGTTCGCCCACAATGTAAACCGTATTTTCACGCTGTACAACTTCGTAAAAAGTATCACGTTTCCACGGCAGCGCGAAAGATTTTATTTCAATTTCTGAAACTGCATCAGCGTCCGCGGGCGTCATTTTTCTGAAGGTAATTTGCATTTTAAATCCTCTAACTTTGCGCACATTGTCAAGGCGTCTTCGCCCGTCACGTAGTAGCGTTTGATTCGCCCGACGATTTTAAAGCCGAATTTTTGGTAAATGTGCAGGGCGGGGACGTTGCTTACTCGAACTTCAAAAATCATTGACTTTGCGCCGCGCATTTTGGCAATTTTAATTATTTCAGTCAAAATTTTTTTACCGACGCCGCGCCCTTGAAATTCCGGCAAAACTGCGATAGTCATACCTTCCGCCTCGTCAAGATAAATTTTTATTCCGGCGCAGGCAATTATTTTACCTTCAATTTCGCCAACAATATAATCTGAATGTTCGTCGCGCAGTTCCTCAAGAAAAAAATCTTCGTCCCAGCCGTCCTCTTCAAAACAAATTTCATCCATTTCAGCAACGGCTTCAACGTCAGAAATTTGCATTGGTCTAAAAATTATTTCTGCCGCTGTTCCCATAATTCTTCAGCCTCCGAGCGGCGAATGTAAAGCGGCTCAATATTCATAACGTTAGAAATTTCGCCCGCGTCGATTAAAACTTTGCCGAACATTGCCACATTGACTGCGCGAGGCATTCTGCAATTTATTGGCGCAATTTTTACATTTGGCGGCAAGTCGATTTTAATTTTGTGTAAAACATCGCCGCACAAAAAAATTTCTGCGTCAATTTTGCCCGCGTCTCTGACAATGTCATCAATATTTTTAATTCCAACGCCACTGAAAGCGCGGCAATTTTTAAATCTTTGAAAGTAGGCGCGGTTTTTCTGCGCGTCAAGCATTGGAATAACCACGGCGTTATTTGTCGGAAAGTGAAAAGAAATTGCCTGCAAAGTTGGAACGCCGATAATTTTTGTCTGCCACGCGTAGGATAAAGCTTTTGCGGTTGCAAGCCCGATTCTCAAGCCTGTAAAAGAGCCGGGACCAATGCTTACTGCAAGGGCGTCAACCGTTTCAACGCCAGAAATTTTTAAAGCCTGTTCAATTTGCGGCAATAAAGTTTCAGAGTGCGTCAATTTTGCTTCCTGCGAAATTTCGGCAAGAATTTTTTCATCAGATACGACAGCCACGCTCGCTACACGCGTTGCCGCTTCAATTCCCAAAATTATCAAACTTTCGCCCCCTAATCTTCCCGCGTTACAAATTCTTCAAGTTCTTTCAAAAAGTCCAAATGTTCTTCGCCAACGCAAGAAAAAGTTATTCGCCGCATGTTGCGCGTCTCTTTGATACGTTCAATTTCAATTCTGAAATAATCGTCCGGCAAGGATTCGGGGAATTTTTCGCCCCATTCAATAAAAACAATTCCTTCGGGAAAATCTGTATACTCGTAAAAGCCGATTTCTTCAAGTTCTTCTTCATCTTGCAGCCGGTACAAGTCAAAGTGCACGATTGGACAAAAACCCTCATAAATATTCATAAGGTTAAAAGTTGGGCTTGTAACTTCGCCCTGTACGCCCAAGGTGCGCGCCATACTCTGTACAAATAAAGTTTTGCCTGCGCCCAAATTTCCTTCCAAACAAACTACCGTACCTTCTCGGATTCTCTGGGCAACTTTTGACGCTAATTTTACAGTCTCGTAGGGCGACTGCGTTATGTTCGTAAACAAAAAAATATTCACTCCTCAAAATTTGAAAATTTATTGGCACATATTTTAAACAAAAAAAGCCTTCCTGTAAAGAAAAGCCTTTTTGTTATTAAGCCAGTAATTCTATAACGCTTGATTGATTTTTGCGGCAATTAATTTTTTGCGTTCAGTTAGAAATTTTTTGAAATTGCTTATTATCCAAGTGTTGCTGTCTTCCGGTATCAAGTGCAATGAAAGATATTCTTGCTGATTTTCTACTTGAGGCAACCATTTATTTAAAGTTTTGTCATTTTTTTTACTGTTATCTGAAGAACTTAGTCGCTCCAAATTTGCAATGCTGTTAATTTCTTCGATTGTAAATTTGCCCATTTCTTTTAATTTTGCCTTAGGTTGAATGTGGTCTGCAACCCTGCGCGAAGAAAGGTTTCCGTCATACATAAGATAAAGCATATATTCTTGGTCGGGGTCAAAATCGTCAAGGTTTTTTTCTTTGACAGTGGAATAAAATTTGTGAAGATTTTTTATGCAAACGTTAAAAAGCTCCTCTGCCGGAAAAACTTTGCCCTGAAATTTTTCTAATTCTTTGTGCAGCTCTTTTATACCTTTTTCAGAAGGAGTCCAGCCGCAACCGCGCCGCCAAATTCCATTCAGCCACGAAAGTTTCAACCATTTTTTCATATTGGAAAAATTTTCAGCGGATTTTTCGACAACGTCCAGCGGATGAATACTGTTGCGCTCCGAAAAATAAAAAATATGGTACGCCAAAAGATACAGCGAAATTGGCGAACGATTTTTATTGCTTGCAAACCAATTATAATCGCCGCTTTTTTGCAAAAAAATTCTCAGTGCCTGCAAAGTTTGTTTTATACGGTCGGAATTTTTTATTGCAAAATTAGATTCGTCGCCGCTTAAATTTGCAATATCTTTTAAAGGTCTGCCTGTAAGTGTCAATAAGATTTTTACAATTTTATCGCCGTCCAAATTAATATCTTTGTTTTCTTCAACAATATCATCAAGAAAATTTTCCATTCGATAATCGAAGCCTTTTAATTTTGAAGCAACAAGGTCAAGTGTAGAAAGTCTCATCCCTTCACTATTGAGTCGCCGGAAAAGTTCAACCATCCATTGGCGATTTTCAGTAACATCTTTTGAAGTGTCAAATTTTACTTTTGAAATTCCAATGGTTTTATCGTTAAAAATTCTTTGATAAAAATGTTGAATATTACGTTCAACACGTCGAGTAAGTTTAATTTTTTCAGTATCTTTAATGTCAAATTCAGCGTTTATTTTGTCTGCAACTTTGCCGCTGTCGTTTGTTTCGGACAAAAAAACATATAATTTAGCTACGCTGTACCAAAAATTTTCTGAAGGTACAAAAGATTTTTCCTTTCCGGGCTTCAAAAATTTGAATTCATATTCATTTGATTCAAAATCGCTGAAAAGGTCAAAATATAAATTTTTGCCTTCCCAAGTGCCGTAAATCCCTATGTAAAAAGTTTGAAGGCGTTGTTGTCCGTCGATAACAAAAAACTGTTTGTGCTGTAATTGTTGAACTTCTTCAGAATTTTGCGGGGTGCCATCATTTGAAAATTTACGGAATGCAAAAAGCGGCTCTGCATGTTTGTCTTCTTCCAAGCCAATTATTGCACCAAAAGAATATCCTTTAAATAAGCTGTTAAAAAGTAGCTCCATTTTTTCGTCGTCCCAAACAAATCTGCGTTGAATTACCGGCAATACAAATAAGTTTTCGTCGTGAATCAATGTAACTACTTCTTTGACGGTTTTATTTTCCCAATCTTCCATTACATTACCTCCTTTAAAATTTTATAAAAAAAGCCGCTCCAATGAACGGCTAAAAATTTTTATCAAGATATTTTATTTTTGTAAGAATTTTTCTGTAGTGTCGGCGATATTTACCGCCCAAAGTCCAAAATATTCCATAAGTTCATCCATTGACGCCGAAAAGCCGAAAACGTCATTAATACCGATACGCTTAACAGGTACGGGATAATTTTCAGAAAGGACGCCGCAAACTGCCTCGCCTAAACCGCCAAAAATTGTATGTTCCTCAACCGTGACAATTTTTTTACATTCTTGAGCGGCTTTAATTGTAATTTCGGCGTCAAGCGGCTTAATAGTTCCCATATTTATAATTCGCGCAGAAATACCTTTGTCTTTCAAAATTGCGGCGGCTTTTACAGCTTCCGGTAAGACAATTCCGGTTGCGATAATTGCAACGTCGGAGCCGTCAACTACAATTTCGCCCTTGCCAATTTCAAATTTATAATTTTCGTCGTGATAAACCGGCGTGGCAGAACGCGCAAAACGAATGTACACGGGACCGTCGTATTCGTGAACGGCTTTAACCATTTGCCGCGCCTCAATGTCATCTGAAGGACACATTACAAGCATTTTGGGAATTGTGCGCATTAAAGCAAAATCTTCGCAGCATTGGTGGCTTGCGCCGTCCGCGCCTACAGAAATTCCGCCGTGACTCGCGCAGATTTTAACGTTCAAATGTGGATAACCTACAGAATTTCTGATTTGCTCATAAGGGCGGCAAGCGGCGAACATTGCGAAAGTTGAAACGAAAGGAATTAAGCCCATAGTTGCAAGACCGGCGGCAACGCCAATCATATTTTGCTCGGCAATTCCGCAGTTGAAAAATCTTTCTGGAAATTCTTTACCAAACATACCGCTTTTTGTGGAGCCCGCCAAATCTGCGTCAAGCACTACAATTTTTTTATCGATTCTGCCGAGTTCAACCAAAGTTGCGCCGTAACTTTCACGGGTTGCAATTTTTTTTATTTCAGCCATTAAAATTTCTCCTTCGTCGAAATTTAGGGAATAGTGGGTAGGGAGTAGGGATTAGAAAAAAACTGCTCCCTATTCCCGATTCCCTAAAATACTTTTGCGAGCGTTTTCAAGTTCAGCAAGTGCTTTTTCACATTCATCAGGCTTAGCGGCTTTACCGTGCCAACCGGCTACATTTTCCATAAATGAAACGCCCTTACCCTTGATAGTTTTCAGCAAAATAACAGTTGGTTGAGTGCCGGATTTATTTTCGTGGAAGAAATTAAAAGCCTTTTCCAATTCGTCAAAATTATGCCCGTCAATTTTTATAACTTTGCAACCGAACGCCTCAAATTTTTTATCAAGCGGCTCGGTATTCATAACGTCTGAAGTTTTGCCGTCAATCTGCAAGCCGTTCACGTCAACAGCAATGCAAAGGTTATTCAGCTTGTAATGCGCGGCAAAAAGCATAGCCTCCCAAACTTCACCTTCAGCAATTTCACCATCGCCCAAAAGTGCGTAAACATTTATATCAAGCCCCAAAACTTTTGCGCCTTTCGCCATACCGCACGCCGCCGAAATTCCCTGTCCTAAACTTCCTGTACTCATATCTATGCCCGGCGTAGAATTCATGCAGGGATGTCCTTGCAAATACGAAGTTTTTTTGCGCAGGGTAATTAAATCTTCAACAGGGAAAAAACCTTCACGCGCCAAAACTGAATACAAGGCAGGCGCACTGTGTCCTTTCGACAATACAAAACGGTCTCTATCAAACTTTTCAGGATTTTTCGGATCAACTTTAATTTCTTTTTCGTAAAGATAGGTTAAATAATCTGCGGCAGCAAGCGAACCCCCGGGGTGTCCACTGCCTGCGGCGGTTGTACTTTTTACAATATCTTCGCGCACATTCAGGGCGAAAATCTCAAGTTGTTTTTTCTCTTCTTGTAACATAAAAAAATTTTTCCTCCCTTTATACAAGAATCCCTGTAACAATAGCAGGATTTTTGCATTATGTCAAAATTTTTCTTGCAAGTTTTTTTCTTCAATGGTAAAATCTTCTTGGCAGGTAGTCGAGGCGATCGCGGTTAATTTTTAATCGAGGAAAGTCCGAACTCCACAGAGCGGCGTGCCGGATAACGTCCGGCGGAAGTAATTCCAGAGATAGTGTCACAGAAAACAAACCGCCAAATTTTTTGGTAAGGATGAAACGGCAGGGTAAGAGCCTACCAGACGTGCAGTAATGCTCGTGCTTGATAAACCTCACGCGGAGCAAAACTAAATAGGAAATGGTTGAGGTTGCTCGCTGACATTTCGGGTAAGTTGCTTGAGTTGTGCGGTAACGTACAATCCAGATAAATGATCGCCATTATTACAAAATTCGGCTTATTGACTGCCTGCCTCCCCAATTCGGGGAAATTTTAAATGAGGAGTGATAATTTTGAACAAGGCTGTATTTTTTGACAGAGATGGTGTTTTGAACATTGACACCATTAATTTGCACAAAATTGAAGATTGGATTTGGATTAACGGCGCAAAGGAAGCAATTAAATTCTGCAATGACAACGGCTACCTTGCAATAATTATCACGAATCAAAGCGGCGTTGCGCGTAATTTATTCACTCTCAACGATGTTAATAAACTTCATAATTTTGTACAAGGCGAGCTTTATAAAATTGGCGCACGTATCGACGCCTTCTATATTTGCCCGCACATTGACGACGGAACCGGAAAGGTTAAACAGTACAGCATTGAATGTAATTGCAGAAAACCTAAGCCGGGTTTAATTCTTCAGGCGTGCAAAGATTTTGATATTGACGTTTCGCAGTCTTACATGGTCGGCGATAAACAGCGCGATTGTGATGCCGGAATTAACGCCGGTGTTAAAGGCACTTGTCTTTTTGACGGCGTGGACTTATTAGCCTCTGTCAAGAAAATGTTGCAAGATGGCTGAAATAATTTTGGTTACGGGCGGCGCACGCTCCGGAAAAAGTACATTCGCCGAAAAATTGGCGTTGAAACTCGGCAACGGGCGCGCGGCTTACATTGCAACCGCTCAAATTTTTGATGATGAAATGGCGCAGCGCGTCAAAGTTCACAAGTCGCGCAGATTTAATAACTGGGCAAATTTTGAAGCTCCCTTCGACGCAGATAAAATTTTTCCAACTGTAACTGAAAATGTTATTCTGTTCGACTGCGTCACAATGTACCTTACAAATTGGTTGCTTACCAAAAATCTTGACGCCAAAAATATTTTTACCGAATTTGAAATTTTTATAGAAAAACTTATAACCGCCGCTGAAAAATCCTGCGCGACGGTTATTTTTGTGTCAAATGAAGTTGGCGCGGGAATTGTACCGGAAAATAAATTGGCAAGAATTTTTAGGGATTTCGCAGGGCTTGCCAATCAGAAAATCGCCGCTCATTCTGAAAAAGTTTTTTTAGTTACTGCGGGAATTGCCGTCGATATTAAAAAATTTGCAGAAAGGATTTAAATTATGCCGCAATACAATTCAGAAAATCCTTACATAATTACAAAATTTCCCGGCGAATATTTCATTGACGAAACGCAAAGATTTACAGTGCCGAAAATGATTTATGGCAGTAAACCTACCGACGGCGGCAATTTAATTATCGAGGCTGACGAATACGAAAATTTTATTGCAAAAGAGCCGCTCGCCAAAAAATATATCCGCCGCTATATTGGTGCTGAAGAATTTTTATATAACAAATTGCGCTATTGCCTTTGGCTGAAAGATTGCCCGCCCGACGAATTGCGAAAAATGAAATTTGTTTATGAGCGCGTTAAAAATGTTCGTGAATTTCGTTTGCAAAGTCAAAAAACTGCAACTCGTAAATCTGCAGAAAAGCCTACACTTTTTCAAGAAATAAGACAGCCCGACAGCGATTATATTTGTGTACCCGCCGTAAGCGGTGAAAGTCGCCGATATATTCCTATGGCTTGGGTAAATAAAAATGTTATCGCCGGTAATGCCGTTCAATGTATACCAAATGCAACTTTGTGGCTTTTTGGGCAACTTGAAAGTATTGTTCATATGGCGTGGATGCATGCGGTTAGCGGGCGATTGGGAATAAGTTACAGATATTCGGCGCAGATAACATACAATAATTTTGTATTTATAAATGCAGACAAAAAACGGCTTGCAAGAATTGAAAAAGCGGCGCAAAAAATTTTGGACGCGCGGGCGAAATTTCCAAATGCAAGCCTTGCAGATTTATATGATGAAGTATCAATGCCGTATGAACTGCGCGAGGCGCACGCCGAAAACGACGCGGCAGTAATGGACGCCTACGGTTACCCGCCGAATTTTACAGAATTGCAAATTGTAACAGATTTATTTTACCGCTACGAAGCAATGATAACGCAAATACCGGAATCAATGATAGCGGCTACAAGTCGAAGAAATTTTTCTGAAAATATTTAGTCGGCGGCGTTTAATCCCTTGCGAAAATATGTATTTTTATATTTGGCGGGCGTCATTCCCGTTTCTTGGCGAAAAATTTTTATAAAGTAACTTTGTGAACTGAACGCCAAAATTTCTCCAATTTCGGTCGCACTGAATTTTGAATTGAGCAACATATTTTTTGCCGTTTCAATTCGCCGCCTCAAAATATAATCTGTCAAATTAATTCCAACTTCCTTTTTGAAAAGTGCAGAAATATAATTTGGGCTAAGTTGAGTTTGCTCCGCCAAATTTGCCAAAGTAATTTTCGTGTGAAGATTTGAATCAATATAATCAATGCATTTTTGAATTGCCTTTGAAATAACATTTGACTTGCCAATTTTTGACATCTGCGCGGTAAAGTACGAAAACATTTCATAATGAACTTTCAAAACTTCCTCGACGCTGTTGCACAAATCCATTTTCTGAATATACATATCGCTGATATTGTAAGCAGTTTCAGAATCTAAGCCGCCTTCGATTGCAAAGCGCGTGGCAAGCGTGATATTCGCAACAAAAAGATATTTCATATTTCTAACGGGATTATCCGACAAATGCCCGGTAGTTTCTGAAGTCATCATTCGGCGGCTTTCATCGGGCGCGGCGGGGTCTCCGGCTTGTAACATTTTGTACTGTTTCAATTCTTCGTCGTAGTAGTGGTGGCGAATATTATTTTCACGGTTTAAAAATTTCATATAGGCAATTTGTTTATCGGGGTTATTGTACTTCAGCATTTTATTCACTTCCGCTTCAAAAAGTTTGCAATGAAATTATATCATTTTCCGCTAAAAAATTTCTATTGCCACGTTAATTTCAATGTTAAAATTTTTCTATCAAAGACAAATGGAGGGCTTTTTAAAATGTATCAAGTTCAATTTTTTATGCCGACAAAAGTTTTGTTCGGCGCAGGACAACTTAACAATCTGCACAATGAAAATTTGCCCGGCAAAAAGGCTTTAATTGTAACTTCAAACGGTACTTCAGTAAAAAAATTTATAACGATTAAATAAGTGTAAAAAAATTGACCTCCTGCTTAGTCTGTGCTAGAATTAAATTCGTAGGAATTAAAACTTGCACGCGGCAAAGCCGAAAGTCATTTGAATTTTAACTACTCTTTCGGCTATTGTCAAGCAGAAGGAGTGGTTATATTGAATGAGCGTAAAAAATCTTGGCTTGCAGCGCGTAAAGCGGACGCAAAACTTGCATATGCAGCCTTAATGAAGTTTTATCCATTTACTTTGGAGGATTTGCCTAACGAAAATTGGTATAATGTCGATGAATTTGAAGGTGGTTACCAAATCAGCACTTACGGCAGGTTAAAAAGTTTAAAACGTAAAAAACCGAAGATTCTTAAGCCCGGAATATCAAGTGGCGGTTACTTACATTTTGATTTATGGAAAGACAGCAAATATCAAATGTGTACGGTACATACTTTGGTAGCCAAAGCATTTATTCCTAATCCTGAAAATAAGCCGGAAGTTGATCATATTTATGGAATTAGGCTCGATAATTATGTTGAAAATTTAAGATGGGTTACGCAACTCGAAAATGACCAATACGCTTTAGAATTGGGAATAAAAAAATCCGGCGAAGATGTTAAAAATGCTAAGCTTACAAACAAACAAGCTACCTACATTCGCAAAGTTTATAAAGCTGACGATGAAAAATTTGGAGTAAAAGCTTTGGCTGAAAAATTTAATGTAAGCGTAACAACCATTCGTAACGTCATTAAAAGAAAAACTTATAAAAATGCTGATTAAAATGGCAAAGGCAATGGGCGTTGAAAATCCAACTTCCGGCAAAGATTTTATCGCCGCGCTTGATAAATTAATTGCTGATGTAGGTTGCGCAGATTTAAAAATGAGCGACTTTGGAATTACCCGCGACGAAATGAAAAAATTGCCAAAACGCGTTCATGAAGTTATGGGCGGCGATATTGACGCAGACCCCGTGAAACTTTCTGATGAAGATTATCTTGCAATTTTTGAAGCGGCTTACAAATAAAATTTTCTGCAAAAAAATTTTTTCGATAATATCCCCCCTTGTTTTTTTGGCAAGGGAATTTTTTTTACTTTGGCGAATTAAAAATTAAAAATATAGGAGGCGATATTATGAATTTGGGAATTTTGGGTAGCGGTATGATTGTACAAGATTTTCTGCAGACGATTGACGAGCTGAAAATTGGTTACAAGGCAATTTTGGGAACTGAACGCTCCAAGGAACACGTCGAAAATTTGGCGGCGGAGTATAACTTTCAAAAAATTTATTATGACTACGACGAACTTTTGAAAGATGAAAACCTTGATACAATTTATGTTGCATTGCCTAACCATTTGCATTATTCCTTTGCAAAAAAAGCCTTGCTCGCCAATAAAAATGTTATCATTGAAAAGCCCTGCGTCACAACTTTTGAAGAATTTCAAGACTTGAAACAAATTGCAACCGAACGCCAAAAAATTATGTTTGAAGCGGTAACCCTTCACTATTTGCCCGCGTACTTGGATATTCGCAGAAATTTAGAAAAACTCGGCGATATTAAAATTGTCAGCATGAATTACAGCCAATATTCCAGCCGCTACAACAAATTTAAAGCCGGCGAAATTCTGCCTGCGTTTGACCCCAAAAAAGCCGGCGGCGCACTTATGGATATTAACGTTTACAATTTAAATTTTGTGGTAGGACTTTTCGGCAAGCCCAAAACTTTTTCGTACAGCGCAAATATCGAGCGCGGGATTGATACAAGCGGCGTTATGGTTTTAGACTACGGGAATTTTAAAGCCGTTTGCATTGGGGCGAAAGATTGTCAAGCTCTTACCGCGTCAACCATTCAAGGCGACAAGGGAAATATTTTTATCGAAATTCCGGCAAACAGAATTGACGCCTACATTGTCAACTACAACGACGGAGAAGGCAGCGTACAATCTTTTGACGAAGACAAGCACCGCATGCTGTACGAATTTGAAACTTTCATTGAAATTATCGACAGCAACGACTTTGAACGCGCCAATAAATACCTTGAAGTCAGCGAAATTGTCGCGCAGATTTTACAGGGCGGGCGTGAACAAGTCGGAATAAAAATTTCAGATTGAGGGGTTAATGAAATGCAACAGACAAAAGTTGTACTTAGTGAAGTAATGATGCCGAGTCATACGAATCCGAGCGGCAACGTTCACGGCGGCAACATTATGAAAATTATGGACTCGACGGCTTACGCGGCGGCGCGCAGATATTCCCGCTCCAATGTTGTAACTGCCCGCGTTGACGAATTGGAATTTTTACTGCCAATAATGATCGGCGACCTTGTAACTTGCACGGCTGAAGTTATTTTCGTCGGGCGTACTTCAATGGAAGTTGCAGTTACTGTTGACGTTGAAGTTTTGGAACAGGAAACGGGACCGCAACGCGCACTTTCAGCATATTTTACAATGGTTGCACTCGACAGAAACGGTCGCCCAATGAATGTACCGCGCCTTGAATTGGAAACTGAAGAAGCTAAGGCGGCGTTTGAATCAGGGCGTCAACGTTACGAAAGTTACCGTGAACGTAAAAAACAACGTAAGGCTGAACTTGCCAAAAAAAGAGAATCTGAAGAAAAAAAAATAGATTAATTTTGGAGGTAAATAAAATGGCTGACAGAAAATTGGTTATCGCTCACATTGGCAACGGCAAAAGTACCAACCGCTATCACTTGCCGTATTCGCTGAATCGTCCCGAAAAAATTAAAATCAAGGCAATTTATCAACGTACACTGCGCCCCGGACCGTGGGCGGCAATTCCCGGCGTTGAATACACCGACAACCTCGACAAAATTTTGAACGACCCCGAAATTGACGTTGTAGTTGTCAACACGCCGAGTCAAGCTCATTACTCAATGGCTAAAAAAGTTTTGGAAGCCGGCAAAAATTGCGTAGTTGAAAAACCTTTCGCTACAAATGTTGAAGACGCCGCAGACCTTTTCAGAATTGCAAAAGAAAAAGGCGTTACCGTGCAATGTTATCAGAATCGCCGCTTTGACAGCGATTTTTTAACCGCGCAAAAAGTTATTGAATCCGGCAAGTTGGGAAAAGTTTTTGAAGTTTGTATGCACTACGATTATTATCGCGCAGGAACGCCCGAAAGTGAAACTACTTACAACCGCGATCATGCCTTCATTTACACGCACGCTTGCCATACAGTTGACCAAGTTGTTTCGTATTTCGGCAAGCCGCAAAAAGTTATTTCTGACGTGCGCCAACTTTTGGGCAAGGGCAGAATGAATGATTATTTTGATTTAGATTTTTTCTATGACGGCTTGAAAGTTACGGTTCAATCAAGTTATTTCCGCGCCAAAATTCGTCCGAGTTTTGAAGTTTACGGCACGCGCGGCACTTTCATTAAAGCTGAACAAGACAGACAAGAGGCTGATTTGAAAAAATTTTACCTGCCTGCAGGGCACGCAGATTTTGGAATTGACACGCCGGAATATTACGGCACAATTTATTATTACGACGACGAAGGCAATTACCACGAAGAAAAAGTTAAATCTGAAGTTGGAGACTACGCAAGATTTTATGACGCACTTTACGAAACAATTATCAACGGCGCGCCGCAACTTGTTACCGAAGAAGAAACTATGGAGCAAATGAAAATTTTAGCTGAAGCGGGAAAAGATTTAGCTTAAAAAAAAATTTTCCAAACAAGCCCGCGCAATTCTTGACTGCTTGAATTTTACTTGCTAAACTAAAAAAAATTTTTGGGGAGGCGGCACTTGTGGGACTTGTACAAAATATCAAAAACAAATTTAGGCGTGATCCAATTTTAAAGCGGCGGATAATTGGAATTTTGGCGGCGCACGTAATAATGGGGCTTGCGATTAATCTTTTGCGCGTCAGTCTTTTTGGCAACGATCCTTTTTCGTGTATGCAGTTGGGCTTCAGCAAGGCGTTTGAAATGAGTTACGGAACTTGCGTAATAATTTTCAACTTGATAGCGATTGTTCCAATTTTCCTGATTGCGCGGCGGTACATTCAAATTGGCACGCTGATAAATATGTTTCTAATTGGACCGGTTGTTGATGGTTGGTATGCTGTAATGCTGATAGTTTACCCTGATTTTGGCTACATTTCATTTACGGCGCGGGTTGCTTGTTTGATTCTCGGCGTTGTAATTTGCTGTTACGGCGCGTCAATGTACATGGTTACAAATTTGGGAATGGGACCTTACGACGCTATCGGCTGGATTATCGAAGATGTTTCAAAGAAAAAAATTCCGTTCAAATATGCGCGTATCGGAATTGATACCATTGCAACAACAACCGGCTTTATTTTCGGCAGTATAGTTGGCGTCGGTACTTTGACAATGGCACTCGGTACAGGTCCGCTTATTACATTTTTTAACGAAACTATAAATCGTCCGCTGATTTACGGGCGCTGATTTTTGGGAGAGATAACGATGAGCGATAAAATTTCACAGGCTGTTGAATATATGAACGGTCCTTACAGTTGTTCGCAGTCAATACTTTGTGCTTTTTGTGAAGACGCGGGACTTTCATTGGAAGAGGCGGCAAAAAAAGCGGCTCCATTTTCCGGCGGCAGAGCGATTAAATGCGGCGCACTTTACGCGGGCGAAATGGTTTTAAAAGCAAAATTCGGCGAAGATACAAAATTGGTTGAAGAATTCGATAAACAATTTCAAGAAAAAGTTGGTGCGCTGAATTGCCGTGACATTCGCAGAAACAATTTGCGCCCGTGCATTGGATGCGTCGAAGATTCTGCAACAATCCTTTCAAAAATGCTTGTAAATTAATTTCAGAAAAATTTTTTGGTACTTGCAAAATTAAAATTCCTGTGCTAATATAATTTTCGAGGGACTTGCTGTGGCGAAGGCAAGGAAGGGTATATATGGCGACAAAGAAGCGAGCGTTCGGTAGCTCGCTTTTTTGGTTGTAGAATAATTGACTACCCAAATTTAAATTGATAAAATATCGTAATTTAAACGCGGGAGGAAATTTTATGAATGAATTGGAATTGAAATACGGTTGCAATCCAAATCAGAAACCGGCAAAAGTTTTTGTCGAAAGTGGCGAATTACCCTTTGAAGTTTTGAACGGCAAGCCCGGTTATATAAATTTGTTGGACGCTTTAAACGGGTGGCAACTTGTGCAGGAACTGCGCGAGGCAACGGGTTTACCGGCGGCGGCTTCCTTCAAACACGTTTCACCGGCAGGCGCGGCAGTTGGTTTACCGCTTGACGAAACTTTGAAAAAAATTTATTTCGTAAACGGCGAACTTTCAAACGTTGCGGCGGCTTACGTAAGAGCCCGCGGCGCAGACAGAATGAGCTCCTACGGCGACTTTGCAATTATTTCTGATGAAGTTGACGAAACTTTGGCGGCTTATCTGAAAAATGAAGTAAGCGACGGAATTATCGCGCCTTCCTACACTGCAAAGGCGTTGGAAATTTTAAAATCTAAACGCAAGGGCGGCTACTTAATTTTGAAAATGAATCCCGCCTATCAACCCGCGGCGATTGAACATAAACAGGTTTTCGGCGTAACTTTTGAACAAATGCGCAACGATATTAAAATTTCTGCAGATTGCTTAACAGATATTCCAACTCAAAATAAAAATCTTACTGACGCGGCAAAACGTGATTTGTTAATTGCGCTGATAACTTTAAAATATACGCAGTCAAATTCTGTTTGCTACGTGAAAGACGGGCAAGCGATAGGAATTGGCGCGGGACAACAAAGCCGCGTTCACTGTACAAGACTTGCCGGCAACAAGGCTGATTTTTGGTTTTTGCGCCAAAGTCCGCAGGTTTTAAATTTGCCGTTCAAAGCTGACATTAAACGCCCAGACCGCGATAACGCCATTGATGTTTACATTGGCAACGAAAGTGAAGATATTTTAAATGATTGGCAAAGAGTTTTCACTGAACGCCCCAAAAAATTTACCGACGAAGAAAAAATTAATTGGCTGAAAAATTTAAAAGGCGTTGCGCTCGGCTCCGATGCTTTTTTCCCGTTCGGCGACAATATCGAACGCGCCCATAAATCCGGAGTTGAATTTATCGCACAAAGCGGCGGCTCCATTCGTGACGATAACGTCATTGAAACTTGCGACAAGTATGGAATTGTTATGGCAATGACGCACATTAGGCTTTTCCATCACTGATATTGGATGTGTTTAAAATTTTTGGGCAAATGTCGTTTTCAAAAATCGAAGACATAGAAAAGCGTACATTTTTTTATTTGTGCGGCTTTTCATTTTTTTTGCCGCTGTCAAAGGCTGTTGGAAATATTTTTTTGGCGTTATCAATTTTAGGGCTGATTCACAGATTATTTATCAAAAATTACGACGTAAAATTAATTTTTCACGAATACAAAAAAATTTTTTACACGATAGCATTTTTATTGGCGGCGGTATTCATTTCGGCGTTGACTTCGGCTGACGTTTTGTACGGCGTAAAAAAATTTCTGGAAAAGTATATTTCACATATTGCGGCAATGTTACCGATACTTTTTATTTCCTGCGACAAGGAAAAAATTTTTACATTGGCAAAATTATTGTTGGTCGGAGTTTTTTTCAGTAATTTATCAGTGGTAATTGAAGGTTTTTTGAATTTCAACAAAGACGTTTGGAGATTCGGCGGCTTTTTGACTTCAATGTCTCAAGGAAGTTTGCTTGCAATTTTCTTGCCGGTGTACGCGGTTTTAATAATGCACGTTCAAAATATCCGCTTGAAAAAATTTTTAATTGCGGCAACAATCGTAGGATTTTTAGCATTTTTATTCAACGGTACGCGCGGAGTTTGGATTTCGACTGCATTTTTGATACCGGTTGTTGTTTTAATTTACGCCAAAAATAAAGTTAAAGCATTTGGGATTTTGTTGGCAATGCTGATTGCAGTTGGAGGAATTTTTCTAACAACGCCGGCTTTATCTGAAAGATTGGCAACCATACCAAATTTGCATATGCGCTCAAACTCGGAGCGGCTTTTAATGTGGCAAAGTGCGCTGAATATGTTTGAAGATAATCCAATTTTCGGCGTGGGTTACGGGCAATACAAATTCGCTTATCAAAATGAATATATTTTGCCGGAAGCCAAAGAGCGAAACTTGGAACACGCTCACAACAATTTAATTCAAATGCTTGCTGAATGTGGAATTGTTGGCGCGGCTGCTTTTATTTTTTTGTGGGGATATTTTTCATATTTCAGTTTGAATTGTTGGTTCAAAGAAAAAAATATTGCGTGGCTTTTATTTTTTTGTGAACTTTGGGGAATAATGTTGCACGGGCTTACAGAATTTAATTTTGAAACTTCAGTGAACAGTAAAATTTTTTGGTACTCTTTAGGCTTATGCATTGCCTACACTCAAATTAAAAATTTCAACCCAAAAAATTAACGGCGGCGGCGATAATTTCTGAAGGTTTAACATTGTAAAGGCAATTCGACTTGGGATAACTCGGGCATTCTTTTTCACGAATATGACACGGGCAACAAGGCTCATTGCCGGAATGAACAGTAAAATTTTTTGGTACTCTTTAGGCTTGTGCATTGCCTACACTCAAATTAAAAATTTCAACTCAAAAAATTAACAGCGGCGTCAATAATTTTTGAAGGTTTAACATTGTAAAGGCAATTCGGCTTGGGATAACTCGGGCATTCTTTTTCACGAATATGACAAGGGCAACAAGGCTCTTTGCTTGAAAGTACAACAGAATTTTCATTCAGCGGCGAATAACGCACAATCGGCGAACAGCCAAAAAAAGCTACAGTTTTAATTCCGGTTGTTGCGGCAATGTGCATCGCGCCTGTATCGACTGTTATAAATAAATCTGCGCGACGGAAAATTTCTGCAAGGTCAGGAAGTGAAGTTTCGCCGCAAAAATTTAAAACGCCGCCGCCAATTTCAGCAATGACTTCCTCGGCGTAGGCTCTGTCATTCGGAGCACCAATTATAAAAAATCCCGCGTTGTATTTTTGGCGCAAAAAATTTACAACTTCAGCAAAATATTCTTTAGGATAAGTTTTTAGCGGAAAAGTTCCCTTGACGCAAAGAGCAATTTTAATTTTATCGGCGGGAATTTGATTTAATAATTTTCCAACATTTGGCGAAAATTTTTTTGGAAATTGCGGATTGCCGTGTCCTTCAATCTTAAAAAATCGCCGCACAATTTCTTGAAAATTTTCAGCTTGCGGCTTTGAAAATAAATCGTAGTCAATTTTGATAACGTCAGTGTAAAGCAAAGGCACGCGGCTTTTTGTACTTTCAAAAATTTTGGTAGGACAAACGCGGCGCGGAATCCCTGCGGCAAAAGTTATCAGAGCCGGTCTCAATTTCCTGTCAAAAGAAATTGCCAAATCAAAATTTCGGCGGCGAATTTCTTTGATAATGCTGTACATTTTGCCGAGCGAATTTTTGCGCGCGCTGTACTCAAATGCAATTACATCATCAACGACGGGGTTATCTTTTACGGCATCTTCGACAATTTTTTTTACCAACATTGTAATTTTTGTATCGGGAAAATTTTTCTTGATTAAATCCAGTGCAGAACTTGCCAAAACTACGTCGCCCAGATTTACCAACGCATTTACCAAAATATTTTTGTACATTAAAATTCCTCCGTAAGATTAATCCTGCCAATTTTAAATATCGAAAATTTATTTGGCAAGGAGTTTGAAGTATGCAGATTTTTAAAAACGATTGGGCAGATTTACTAAATGACGAATTGTCAAAATACGCCGCCCAAATTCACCAACGCATTTACCAAAATATTTTTGTACATTAAAATTCCTCCGTAAGATTAATCCTGCCAATTTTAAATACCGAAAATTTATTTGGCAAGGAGCTTGAAGTATGCAGATTTTTAAAAACGATTGGGCAGATTTACTAAATGACGAATTGCCAAAATACGCCGCCCAAATTCACCAACGCATTTACCAAAATATTTTTGTACATTAAATTTCCTCGTAAGATTAATCCTGCTGATTTTAAATATCGAAAATTTATTTGGCAAGGAGTTTGAACTATGCAAATTTTTAAAAACGATTGGGCAGATTTGCTCAATGACGAATTACAAAAACCTTACTACCAAGAGTTGCGAAAATTTTTAATCGGTGAATATCGCACGCGGGAAATTTTCCCCAATATGTACGATATTTTCAACGCGTTGCACTTCACGAGTTACGCAGATACAAAAGTTGTAATTTTGGGACAAGACCCCTACCACGAGCCGGGGCAAGCGCACGGTTTAAGCTTTTCTGTTTTGCC
>JAFSZS010000228.1 GCA_017455645.1 Selenomonadaceae bacterium
ATCATAATTGACATAGAGCGGGCGTGGTCTGCAATGACTTTGAAAGAAATATCTTTTTTGGCGTCGTCGCCGTAAGTTAAGCCGCTGACGTTTTCAACGTATTCAATAATCGGGAAAAGTAAATCCGTTTCAAAGTTGGTTTTCTTGTTTTGTAAAACAGACGCCAATCTTTCAAGCCCGCAACCTGTATCAATATTTTTATGTTCGAGCGGCTCATACTTGCCGTCTTCAGTTTTGTTGTATTGAGTGAAAACCAAATTCCAAATTTCCAAATATCTGTCACAATCGCAACCGGGCGCGCAAGTTTCCTTACCGCAGCCGCGCTCTTCGCCCAAATCGATATAAATTTCAGAATCAGGACCGCAGGGACCGCCCGTGCCAATTTCCCAAAAATTATCTTCCATTCGCACAATATGCGCGGGATTTAAGCCGGGTTGTTTCTTCCAAATTTCGGCGGCTTCATCATCTTTTGGATAAATTGAAATCCAAAGTTTATCTTTCGGCAGTTCGCAAATTTCGGTTAAAAATTCCCACGCCCACGGAATAGCCTCCGCCTTGAAATAATCGCCGAATGAAAAATTTCCCAACATTTCAAAATAGGTATGGTGGCGCGCAGTTCTGCCGACGTTTTCAATATCGCCGGTACGTACGCAACGCTGCGAAGTTGTAACACGGCGGCGCGGCGGCGTAACTTTACCCGTGAAAAATGCTTTAAAGGGAGCCATTCCCGCGCCTATCATTAACAAAGTTGGATCGTCTTTAGGAATAAGTGACGCGCTCGGCAAATGCAAATGTCCCTTACTTTCAAAAAATTTTACATACGCTTCGCGCAGTTCATTTCCCGTCATATATTTCAAAATTCCAGCCTCCCAAAAAATTTGCGCAGATTAAAAACATTTCAATTCTTTAATCGCGCCGTAAGTGATAAATTGGCTTGCGTCTGAAGGGTTGCCCTTCATTACAGCCTGTTCAATTTTTGCAAGATTTTCTTCAGCAATTTGAACGCGTCCGGCTTTTTTTTCGGCTTCAATTTTTCTGAAAAGTCTCCTGCGCGAAATTGGCGTGTCTTTGTAAGTAGCGTCGTTGTAAAAAATATTCATAGACGATTGGCTTTTTTCAGCGTCGCAGTTGAAAAAAACAAATACCCTGCTTGCCATAATTTTCACCTTCCAAAAAATATTTTAACACCCGCGCAGTATAGCATTTTTTTTTATCCTTTGCAAACTATTGAAACTGTACCGAATATACCAAATTACTTGAAAAAAAATTTTGGTTATGCTAATATTCAACGCGGTTTTAATGGAGAAAGTTTTGTAAATTCAAAATTAAATTCTCCAAGGTCTTATTCATAGTTTATAAAATTTTTAGGGAGGATTCAAAAATGAAGAAATCTATTGCGTCAGCTTTAACGGCAGCGATAGTTTTGGGCGTAACGTCAACAAGTTTTGCAACGCCGACCGATGAAGAAGTTGCACAACTGCGCGCGCGCGTTGCCGAACTTGAGCGTTTGGTACGTGAACAAAATAATTCAACCGCAAGCCAAAGACAAGTCAACAATTTAGATTATCGCGTTACCGAACTTGAACGCACCGGTCATAATTCTTTGGCAGACAAATTGAGTATCGACGGCGAATTGCGTTATCGTTTCTGGAGCCGTTACAAAGCTTCTGATGTCAGTAATTTGCAATTCCGCCTTTTGCCGACTTTCAAAGTTGACGAACATTTTGCAGTTAAAGCGCGTATCAATGCGTCTTATGATATGAACAATGATACCCGCTCATTTTACAGAACAGATTATGCTTACCTTGAATCCAAATTTGATAATTTCCAAATAAACGCCGGTAAATTGGTACTCTTCTCAAATGCTGATGCAGGTCTTGTTGCAGATGACTACTTCAGCGGTTTACAGGCAATCGCAGGCGATAAAGCCAAAATTGCTGTCAATTTAGGTAAATTCGGCGGCAATAACTATGCCGGAGCCGAAGTTACAACCACTTTAAATGAAAAAGTTGACGCAGGCGTAGGTTATCACTATTTTAAACCGGACAGCAGCGATAATGATTTTAGCATTATAGCCGGCGGCGTCGGATTTAATATTAATGAAGATTGGCGGCTTTACGGAGCAATCGCTCACAATACCGAAGCCAGCAGCGATAAAACCGCTTACAACATTGAAGGCTCTTACAAAGGCGCAAATAAAAATGAAAAAGCAAGTTGGGGCGCGTATGCCGCTTACCGCTACATTCCGTCCAATGCTGTTATTGCGCCTACTTATGATACTTTTGGTCAAACTACCAATAAAAAAGGTTTTGAAGTCGGTGCAACTTGGACGCCCTATCACAATACACTTACAAAATTAGCTTATTTCCACGGCAAATATTTTGGCGGCGGCGACGACAGAACTTTATTTGCACGTGCAAGCATTTTCTTCTGATAAATATTTTTCATACAAAAAAATTAATCCCGTCGAAGTGGCGGGATTTTTTAGTTTGCCTTTTTAAAGTCGAAAGGAATAATTTTATCACTTTCCATTGGCTGCCCTTTTTCGTCCATTGCCGGGCGAAAGTTCCATTTTTTTACGCAGTCCTGCGCGAGGTTGTCAATTTCAACATTGCCCGCGCCTTGAATAATTTTTGTACCGGTAACTGTACCGTCCTTGCCGATTCTTGCGGCGATAATAACTGTACCGGTAAAATTGCCCGCGCTGTCTTTCGTCGG
>JAFSZS010000229.1 GCA_017455645.1 Selenomonadaceae bacterium
CTGCATTGCTGTTTGTGATATGGAAAATGTTGACGCGGTCGGCGTGCATACGGGCGATTCAATAGTTGTTGCGCCTTGCCAAAGTTTAAGTAAATCTGATTACGATATGTTGAAAGCGGCAAGCTTAAAAATGATTCGTGCGCTTGGAATTGAAGGCGGCTGCAACGTTCAATTTGCGCTTGATGTCAACAGTCAAAATTATTATGTCATTGAAGTTAATCCGCGCGTCAGTCGTTCGTCCGCGCTTGCGTCAAAGGCGACGGGTTATCCCATTGCGCGTATCACTTCAAAAATTGCTATTGGTTTTACACTTGACGAATTGGCGAAAGAAATTTTTGAGCCGGCGGTAAATTATATTGTTGTCAAATATCCGCGTTGGCCTTTTGATAAATTTGTTTTCGCAGATAAAACCATTGGCACGCAGATGAAGGCAACCGGCGAAGTTATGAGCATTGATAAAAGTTTTGAGGGCGCGATTTTAAAAGCCGTGCGCAGTCTTGAAATTGGCGTCAATCGCTTGTACCTTGAAAAATTTGCAGATTGGGACAATGAAAAAGTTCTGCGCGAATTGAAAAAAGTTAATGACGAAAGACTTTTTGTAATTGCTGAAGTTTTAAGGCGCGGACTTTTGACTATTGATGAAATTTTTGACATTACCAAAATTAATCCGTGGTTTATCCAAAAAATTAAAAATATTGCTGATATGGAAAACCGCCTCAAGTTGGAAGATTTAACAGTTGAACTCCTGCGCGAGGCAAAATTAATCGGCTTGGCTGATAAATCCATTTCCGAACTTACCGGCAAAAATATTAAAGAAATTCGCAAACTTAGACTTGAAAATAAAATCCTGCCAAAATTTAAATTGGTTGATACTTGTTCCAAACAATTTGACGCCACGCCTTATTATTACTCAACCTACCGCTCTGAAGAAGATGAAGTTGAAGTTAGTACCAACAGAAAAGTTATTGTTTTGGGCTCCGGTCCAATAAGAATCGGGCAGGGCGTCGAATTTGACTATTGCTCGGTACATTCAGTTTGGGCGTTGCGTGAAATGGGAATTGAGGCAATTATTATCAACAACAACCCTGAAACTGTTTCAACTGACTTTGACATTTCCGACAAACTTTATTTTGAGCCGCTGACAACTGAAGACGTTTTAAACATTATCGACAAAGAAAAACCTGAAGGCGTTATCGTACAATTTGGCGGGCAAACTGCAATTAATTTGGCGGCAAGTTTGGCTGAAGCGGGCGTTAAAATTTTCGGTACTTCAGTTGATGATATTGACAGGGCAGAAGACAGAGAACGCTTTGACGAAGTTTTGGCGGAGGTAAATATTCCACGCCCGCGCGGTATCAGCGTTACAAATTTGGAAGATGCAATAAGCGGCGCGGCTGAAATTGGTTATCCCGTTATGGTGCGTCCAAGTTACGTTTTGGGCGGGCGCGCAATGGAAATTGTCTACAATGAAGACGAATTGAAAGATTATATGAGCCGCGCGGTTAAAGTTACGCCCGACCACCCCGTTTTGGTTGACAGATATATGCAGGGTACTGAAGTTGAAGTTGATGCAATTTGTGACGCGGCAGACGTTGTAATTCCCGGGATTATGGAGCACGTCGAACGCGCGGGAGTGCACAGCGGCGACAGTATCGCAGTTTATCCGCCGCAAACTTTACCTTCACGCGTCATTTACACAATTTCAGATTTTACAAAACGCCTTGCACTTGCCTTGCACGTCAAAGGGCTTTTAAATATTCAGTACGTTGTTGTTGACGGCAAAGTTTATGTTATTGAAGTAAATCCGCGCTCCAGCCGTACCGTTCCATTTTTAAGCAAAGTTACAAATATTAAAATGGTAAATGTTGCAACGCGCGTGGCTCTCGGTCATACGCTTAAAGAAATGGGTTATCATACCGGCTTGGTTGAGCCGAAACCTTACACGGCGGTTAAAGCTCCCGTATTTTCTTTCGCAAAAATGCAAGACGTTGATATTTCGCTCGGACCGGAAATGAAATCTACCGGCGAAGTTATGGGGATTGATTATCACTACGCGCGCGCACTGTACAAGGCGATTGTCGGCGCAGGTATGAATATTCCCAAAAACGGTTGCATTTTGTTTACAGTTGCAGACAAAGACAAGGACGAAATGAAAGACCTTGCAAAGGCTTTTTCAGAATTGGGCTTTAAAATTATGGCAACCGAAGGCACTGCAAAGGCGTTGGAAACTGTCGGGATTAAAGCTGAAGTTGTGGGCAAAGTTCATCAGCGCAGCGTTGATATTATCGAAAGAATCAAGAGCGGCAAAATTCATATGGTAGTTAATACGCCCGCGCCCGGCAAACACGTCCTGCGCGACGGTTTCAAAATTCGCCGTGCAACAGTTGAACACGGTATACCCTGCCTTACAAGTTTAGATACTGCTTGGGAAGTTTTGAGAATGTTAAGCTTTATGAGAGACAGACGCCTTGTCTATTCGCTTGCACTTCAAGACTACGTGGGCGGCGGCGACGAACTGGCGTAAA
>JAFSZS010000019.1 GCA_017455645.1 Selenomonadaceae bacterium
CACAATCACAACGCCTTTGCATTCCACGCCGAAAAAATTTAAAAAAGTTTTATCCTGCCGAGTTGACAGGATTTTTTTTTGTAAAAATTGAACTAACCGATAAAAAATTTTAGTGATAAACCTAATGCACATTGGCAACCAAAATGCAAAATTCGTTGAAGATATTCTGCGCGACGTAGTTTTGGAAATTCGGCGGCTGGAAAATATTTCTGCGTTTGAAATTGAATGTGAAAATTTCGAGTCGATACACAATCACAACGCCTTTGCATTCCACGCCGAAAAAATTTAAAAAAGTTTTATCCTGCCGAGTTGACAGGATTTTTTTTGTAAAAATTGAATTAAACGGCAAGGAGGGTTGAATATGAATAAAAAAATTTTGGCGTGCGCACTTTTGGGAATGGCGGCTTTTAGTTTAGGCGGCGGAAATACAGGCGCGGCTGAAAGTGTTACAATTCCTACAAAAACTTATTCCGGTAAAGATTTTCCCGTAGAATACAGAGAAGTTTTACCGCTTGACGCCGTGCGCGTCCGTTATCCCGGCTTTAAAGCTGAAACTGTAATTTTAGAAGCGGGTACAATTCGCCGCGAGGGCGCAATGCCTTTACCTTGCGATATTTTGTTTGAACGTGACAAAGAAATTATCCTGCGCGACGGCACAAAAATTTATGCAGATATTTTCAGACCGGTTGACGACGGCAAATATCCTGCGATTCTTTGTATCAGCCCTTACGGTAAAGAAATTGGCGGACAACATATTGATGATATTCCCAACAGAATGGGAATACCTTTGAATGCAACTTCCGGCTTAGAAAGATTTGAAGGCGCAGACCCCGCTTATTGGGTGTCGAAAGGTTACGCGGTTGTTAATCCCGACCCGCGCGGCGCGTATTCTTCGGAAGGCAATATAAATTACTGGGGGCGTCAATATGCTGAAGATGGTTATGATATTGTTGAATGGATAGCGGCGCAAAATTGGAGCAATGAAAAAGTTGGAATGAGCGGCAATTCGTGGCTTACCGTTTCGCAATGGTTTATAGCTGCCGAACAACCGCCGCACCTTGCCGCTATTGCGCCGTGGGAAGGTTTTTCTGACCATTACAGAGAGACGAGCCACAACGGCGGAATTTTGACGCCGGAATTTCCTGAACTTATCGCAGAAACTTTTTCAAGTAAAAACGGCTTGCTTGAAGACCAGCCCGCAATGATTGTGGATTATCCTTTTCTGAATGAATATTGGGAAGATAAAATTGCGCGCCTTGAAAATATTAAAATTCCCGCGTATGTTGTAGCGAGTTATACAAATCCCGTGCATACTTACGGAACTTTTATGGGCTACAGAAAAATTCACTCTAAAGATAAATGGTTGCGCGTACATTTAACGCAAGAATGGCACGATTATTATAATCCTGAAAATGTTGCGGATTTAACAAAATTTTTTGATTTTTACCTTAAGGGCGAAAACAATAATTGGAAAGATACGCCAAAAGTTCGCTTGTCTGTTTATGACTTGGAGGGCGGCGACGTTGTAAACCGCGCAGAAAATGAATTTCCATTAAAGCGTACAAAGTATCAGAAATTATTTTTGGACGCGACTACAAAAAATCTTTCCAATAAAAAAATCTTCGCGCAGTCTTCAGCTGAATATGACAGCGACAGCGATAACTCCCAAATAATTTTTAAACATAAATTTGACAGCGAAACAGAATTAACCGGCTATATGAAGTTGCATTTATGGGTTAGTGCGCTTGATAATGACGATATGGATTTAAAGGTGAAAGTTGAAAAAATTTCGGCGGACGGAAAAATTTTAAATCAAAATAATTTCGGCGGCGTTTCTGCTGATGGACAACTTCGCGTTTCCTGCAGAAAACTTGACGCCCAAAAATCTACCGAAGCACAACCCTACCTTGACGGCAAGAGCGAGCAAAAATTAAAAGCCGGTGAAATTGTACCGGTTGAAATTGGGATATGGCCAATGGGTATGATTTATCACAAGGGCGAAAGTTTACAGCTGACAATTTCCGCGTACAAACCCGCAAATGTCAAATTGACTTTCGGCAGTGCAAAAATCCCAGTGCCTGTAGAAAAATTTACCTTTGCCCCAAATGAAAAAGTTACACAAAAAATTTTGGGCGGCGATTCTGAAGAAGTTGCAAACGAATCTGAAGTTGTACATTCGCCCAAAACTCACAACAAAGGCAGACACAAATTTTTTACCGGCGGCAAATATGACAGCTATTTACTAATTCCCGTGATTAAATAATTTTTCAGCATAAATTTCAACCTGTCGAATGTTGACAGGATTTTTTTTTGTCAAATTGAATTAATCTGTAAAAATATTTTGGGAGCAACTTATGTACAAAAAAATTTTAGTGATAAATCTGATGCACATTGGCGATTTACTTTTGGTAACGCCGGTATTGCGAACTTTGCGAACGAATTTTCCAAAGGCGTACATTGCACTTTTAGCAGATAAAAAATTGGCAGACCTTGTGCAGTACAACAAAAATATTGACGAGTGCCTGTTCCTTGACAAAAAGGGGACAGATGACAACTTAAAAAATTTCGTCAAATTTATAAAAAAAATTCGCAGCAAACATTTTGACTTGGTGATAAATTTGCACAGGAACGAAAGAGCCTCCGCGCTTGCAGCATTCAGCGGCGCAAAAAAAATTGTAGGTTACGCCAAGCCGGGTTTTTCTGTTATGTTTACAAAAGTTTTGCCGAATTTAAAAGCCGTCGAGCACCAAATACATTCACATTTCGACGTTTTGAGAAAAGCAGTTGGGATTGAATTTTTTGACGACGGCGGGCTTGAAATGTGGATTGACGACGCGTCAAAGGCTAATGCTGATAAAATCTTTGCTGAAAATTTTCCTGCAGATACAAAAGTTGTGGCGTTCAATATCGGCGCAAGTTGGCTGACTAAACGCTGGCTTGATTCATATTTTGCAGAGTGCGCAGATATTTTGATTGAGCGCGGTTACGGCGTTGCATTTTTGGGCGGCGGTATGGATAAAGAAATTGTTTCAGCGTGCGTTGAGAAAATACAACAGAAAAATTCTCCCCTGCTGAAAATTTTTACGGGCGAATTGACGCTTGCCGAAGTTGCAGGCTTTTTGGATAATTGCGTTTTAATGTTGACAACTGATTCTGGACCAATGCATATAGGCGTTGCAAGAAATATTCCTATTGTTACAATGTTTGGCGCGTCGCCCGTGCCGGGTTTTTATCCCTACGACGCAAAAGACATTCTGGTAAAAACGCCCGTGCCGTGTCACCCTTGCGGCAAGCATATTTGTCCCAAAAGCGGCGAGGAAAATTTGGAATGTATGAAAAAAATCCCGCCTGACGTTGTTATGAAAAGTGTTGACGAAATTTTGGCAAAGTACGGGCAGCCCGCCGAAAAAATTCCCCGCGTGTACGGAAAATATCAGTGCCGCGTTGTCGAACTTGAGGAGAGGATATTTTGATTCACGAAACTTTGAAAAATTTTGTAGAAAACCAAATTTACAAGTGCCGCGTTTTGATTTGTAATGTCGGATAAATATTATTTGGGCAAAATTAAATTCAGCTTGTATTTTTATGAAATTTGAATTTTCGCGCTTATATCAGTGCCGCGTTGTCGAACTTGAGGAGAGGATATTTTGATTCACGAAACTTTGAAAAATTTTGTAGAAAACCAAATTGATATGTGCCGAATTTTGGTTGTCGGCGATGCAATGCTTGATAAATATTATTTTGGTGAAGTTACAAGAATTTCGCCTGAAGCTCCCGTACCAATTAACCGCGTCACGAAAATTAAAGAAACGCTCGGCGGCGCGGCAAATGTTACGCACAATCTTTCTTTGCTCGGCTGTCATACTTCGCTTATCGCGCAGATTGGTACAGAAAATCACGGCGATAATTTGATTGATAAATTAATTTCACGCGGGATTGATATTTTGGGGATTATGCGCACTAACGCCAAACCTACAACCACAAAAATTAGAATTATCGGCGGCAACCAGCAAATGTTGCGCCTTGATTTTGAAGATACAGCAAAAATTTCTGACGATGACGCCGAAAAACTTTTAATGAACATTTCGGCGCAAATTAAAAATGTTGACGCGGTTATTATTTCTGATTACGGCAAGGGAATTTGTACCGAAAAAATTTGTCAAACCGTTATAAAAAAATGCCGCGAACAAAACAAAATTGTAACCGTTGACCCGAAAGGCGACGATTGGGAAAAGTACCGCGGCGCAAATTTTATCACGCCCAATTTGAAAGAATTAAATGACATTCTGCCAAAAAAAATTTCCAATGACGATTCAGAAATTGAAATTGCGGCGCGCGGCGTTATCGAAAAATTTAATTTAAGCGGCTTGATAGTTACGCGGTCGGCAAAAGGGTTAAGCGTTATCGACGGCGAAAAAATTTCTCACATTGCGGCGAAAACGCAAGAAGTATTTGACGTTTCAGGCGCGGGCGATACTGTCATTTCGGTTTTTACTTTGGGAATTGCGGGCAAACTTGAAGCGGCGCAGGCGGCGTATTTGGCGAATGTTGCGGCGGGCGTTGTTGTCAGTAAAGTTGGTACTTACGCTGTCAGCCGCGAGGAACTTTTGACGGCTTTAAATTGAAAGGAAAATGTTAAAATGGAAAATGAATTTTTGCCACATTTCAACCAACACAGTACCTGCGCCAATGATTCTGAACGCAGAGTTTTTTTGATTATCCCCGAAAAAAATTTACAAACTGAAATAGTTGACGCGCAGGGCAGATTTGTAAATTTTCCCGGTATTGAAAATCCTGATTTTATCGCCCAATTTATTCGTATGGGTTCGTTAAAACCTGTTGCCGAATTTGTTACTTGGTTTGAAACAGACAAGGACGGCAAATTTTTGGTTATTTGGGAAGTTCAGCCGGACGGTTGGTATTGGGCAGATGACGGATTTGGCGCGGAGCCGGATTATGAAATCAGGCTTTATTCTTACCTTGATGAAAACGGAAAATTTTTATTTCCTTTCAAAATTTACAATATCGGCAAAACTGAATATTTCGGTACGAATTTGGAAGAAGAAGCCGCTAAAGAATTTGCCAAAAAACAGGAAGCTGACAGAAAAAATATTGAGTCGGGGAAAACTGCCGAAGAAACCACTAAGCTTTTAATAGCAAAAAGTTTGAATTTAATTTTGAATGAGCAAGACCAATGGCCGGAGGATATATATTTTTATATTCCTCAAAGTAAGTACATGGCAAAAATTGGCGCAACAAAAGATTTGCTGAAAAAAGGAAATTGGCGGTTGCAAGTTAGCGTTTTTATCGAAGGTTCTGATATGCTGCGCTCTGTTAATTCATTGGGGTTTACGCCGGAAGAATTTTTAAAATATTTACAGGCGGAGCAAACGCACGAAGAAATTTTTAATGACATAATTAATTTGGTTAAGGCTTGGGAAAAATAATTGTTGGAAGGAGCAAATTAAAATGATTATAGTTACAGGCGGCGCAGGATTTATCGGGAGCAATATTGTAAAGGCTTTGAATGACCGCGGGCGCAAAGATATTTTGATTGTCGATAACCTCGGCAAAACTGAAAAGTACAAAAATTTAATCGGCTTGAAATTTATGGATTATGTACAGCGTGAAGATTTTTTAAGATTCGTTGCAGATGATGAACTTGACGCGGGCGAAATTGAAGTTATCTTTCATGACGGCGCGTGCTCCGACACAATGGAATATGACGTTAATTATATGATGAAACTTAACTACGAATATTCCAAGGAACTTTTTCATTACTGCGCGGATAACGAAATTGAATTTATTTACGCCTCCAGCGCGTCAACTTACGGCGACGGCGAAAACGGCTTCAGAGAAATTGAAACTTGCGAAAGTGCGCTGAATCCCTACGCTTTTTCAAAATTGCTTTTCGACAGGTACGTCAGGCAAAATTTGTATGAAGTCGAAAGTAAAGTTATCGGCTTGCGTTATTTTAATGTTTTTGGTCCGCAGGAATTTCACAAGGGCAGAATGGCTTCAATCGCCCTTCAAATGTACAACCAAATTAAAAAATCCGGCGTCATAAAACTTTTCAAAGGTACGGACGGCTATTTGGACGGCGAACAGCGCAGGGATTTTATTTACGTTAAGGACGTGGCGAAAGTTAATTTGTGGTGTTTTGAAAATGAAATTGCAAGCGGCGTTTATAACTGCGGAACCGGCAACGCCACAACTTTTAACGCCGTCGCGCAGGCTGTCATTTCCGCACTCGGCAAGGGCGAAATTGAGTATATCGACTTCCCAAAAGAATTGGAAGGAAAATATCAATCTTTCACGCAAGCCGACACCAGAAAAATTTTAAGCGCGGGCTACGACGGCGGCTTCACAGATATTAATGACGCCGTGCAAGAATACTGTAAATTTTTGAATGAAGGCGGTTATTATTAATGCAAAATATTAACAGGCGCGTTGTAGCTGAATTTCTTGTCGTTGCAACGGTACTTTGTTCAATCGGCTACTTTGTTCACTGCCAAATTAAGCACAGGTTAAACGAATCGCTCGAAGAAAGTGTAATGCGTCATATCGGCACAATTTCATATTCCATTGAGCATACGCTTAACCGCACGATTTCCGAAATGCATTTTATTGTAAACACGATTGAAAGCGGCGAAATAACAGTTGAAAATTTATTGAATGTCAGCCAAGCTTTTAACGATAATGCTTATATTACGGGAATAGTGCGCCGGGACGGTACGCCTATAGCCGGAAGTGCATATTTCCTTTCGCCGGAAGAATTCAAAGAAATTGCTGAAGTTTTTAACGGCGAAGATGTAATTGATTATCGCGGCGTAAACGGTATGATTATTGCCGTTCCGGTTTATGTTGACGGCGAAATTTATGCTTTTTACGAACAATACACAAAAAGAGGCGTCGAAGATTTATTAAGTGTTATAAGTTATGACGGGCTCGGCAGAATTGTTTTATCTGATTTTAAAGGTAATTGGACTGAAATTTCTGACGCCACAAAAAATAATAAGCTCTTCGATAAAATTTACGAAACTTACGGCTTTTCCGAAAAATACGCAAAAAAAGTCGGCGAAAAGGCTATGAAGGAAGGACGCGCCGTCGCGCAGATTCACATTGACGGCGTTGACTTGGTAGGATTCGCCGGGAAAATTTACAACGACAAATTAATGATTTTCGGTTGTGTTACGCAGGAAGCAGTTTCAGTTGGAATTGGTTATATTCACGTTGCTTTTATCGGGGCTACCGTTGCACTTTGTTTGATTTTGATAATGTTTGCGCGCTCCGCCGTTAAATCCGCCGAAAACAGGGAATTGAAAATTCAAAAAGAATCCGCCCTTCAAGCAAGCAAAACTAAAAGCGAATTTTTGTCAAATATGAGCCACGAAATACGCACGCCAATTAATGCAGTACTCGGTATGAATGAAATGATCCTGCGCGAAGCCAAAGACGAAACAATTTTGGAATACGCCGAAAATATCAAAAACGCCGGGAATAATCTTTTGGGGATTGTCAACGATATTCTGGACTTTTCAAAAATTGAAGCCGGCAAAATGGAAATTATCCCCGTCGAATACGAATTAAGCTCCCTTTTGAATGACTTAGTTAATATGATTCAGAAACGCGCCGAAAACAAAGGGCTTGAATTAATCGTCAACGCTGATGAAAACCTACCGACAATTCTTTTTGGCGACGAAATAAGAATTAAGCAAGTTGTTACAAATATTTTGACAAACGCCGTAAAGTACACCGAAAAAGGCAGCGTAACTTTGAAAGTCGAAATTGTCAGCAAGTCCAACCAAAATATCAAGCTTCGTTTCAGCGTCAAAGATACAGGAATTGGAATTAAGCCGGAAGATATTAAAAAACTTTTCAGCGCGTTTGAGCGTATCGAAGAAAAGCGCAACCGCACGATTGAAGGCACGGGCTTAGGTATGAATATTACTGAACGCCTTTTGATTATGATGGGCAGCGATTTAAAAGTTGAAAGCGTTTACGGCGAAGGCTCCAATTTTTATTTTGACATTGACCAAAAAATTATCAACGCCGCGCCAATAGGAAATTTCGCAGAAACTTTCAGAAATTCCCTTAAACAGCACAAAGAATACCACGAAAAATTTACCGCGCCCAATGCAAAAATTTTGGTTGTCGACGATACGCCAATGAATTTAACAGTTGTCAAAGGACTTTTGAAACAAACTAAAATTCAAATCGACACGGCGGAAAGCGGCTTTAAATGTTTGGAACTCGTCGAAAAAAATTTGTACGATATAATTTTTCTTGACCACAGGATGCCGGAAATGGACGGCGTTGAAACTTTGCAGGAAATGAAAAAAATCCCTGTTAATCCCAACGCAAATACGCCGGTAATTTCTTTGACTGCAAACGCAATTTCCGGCGCACGTGAACAATATATCGCCGCGGGTTTTCAAGATTATTTGACTAAGCCAATCAACAGCGCAAAACTTGAAGAATTGATTATGAAATATTTACCGCCCGAAAAAATTCAAAGTGCAAATGACGATTCTGCAGTTGAAGAAAAATTGGAGCTGCCCGATTGGATAGCCTCTGTCGACGCACTAAACGCCCGTGACGGCGTCGAACACTGCGGAGGGGTAGATTCATACCTTGACGCCCTGAAAGTCTTTGCTACGTCGATTTTAAGCAATTCTGACGAAATAGAAAAATTCTACAACGCGGGCGATTGGAAAAATTACACAACCAAAGTACACGCCTTGAAAAGTTCTGCGCGAGTCATTGGGGCAAACGAACTTTCAGAAAAGGCGCGGCGTTTGGAAGACGCAGGCAACAGCGGTTATATTAACGAAATTCAACAGGATACCGCGCCGCTTTTAAAACTTTATCGCAGTTACGCCGAAAAACTTTCGCCGCTGATTGAAATTGAAACTGTTGAAAATAATTCAGATAAGCCGCTGATTGACGCTGAAAATTTGGCTGAAGCTTACGAGGCGTTGCAGGGCGCGGCAGCTGAATTTGATATTGATACTGTTGAATTTGTTTTACAGTCTTTGGAAGATTATCAACTTCCGCCGACTGATTTTGAACGTTACAAAAAAATTAAGGACGCCGCTGCAAAATTGGATTGGAATGTTATTCAGGGCTTAGTTAATAGGGAATAGGGAATAGGGAGTAGGGAGTAGAAAAAAATCCCTATTCCCTACCCACTACCCACTATTCCCTAAATTTCGACTGAAAGGAGAAATTTCTGTGAAACTTGTGATAGTTGAAGATGATCTAATGGTTGCCGCAATTAACCGGGAATTTGCGCTGAAAACACCGGAATTAAATATTGTGGCAACATTTTACAACGGGCGGGAGGCGTTGGACTTCCTCGCCAAAAATTCAATCGATTTACTTTTGTTGGATATTTATATGTCGGGGTATACCGGCTTGGAACTTTTGAAAGAATTGCGCCAACGCGGCAACAAAACTGACGCAATAATAATTTCGGCGGCAAATGACGCTGAACATATCGATGAAGCTTTTCATTTGGGGATTGTCGATTATCTGATAAAACCCTTCACTTACAGCAGATTTCGTGACGCCGTGCAAAAATTTTTACTGCGCCGTTCACTGCAACAAAAAGGTACTTACACCCAAAACGATATTGATAAATTGCTGGAAGCCTCTTCCGATTCTTTCTGCGCCTTAAAAAAAGGTCTCCAACAACAAACGCTTGATAAAATTTTAGAATCCTTAATCCCTGAAAAAAAATGCGGCAAATTTATGACAAGTGAGCAAATTTCCGAGAAAACAAATTTTTCAAAAATGACAATTCGCCGCTATATGAATTATCTGATTGAACAAAAAAAAGCCGTCAGCAGAATAAATTATTCTACCGGCGGACGCCCTTCAATCGAATATGCTATTGTAACCGATTAAAAATCAATCAGCTTGAATTGTAACCGTTGCAAGCGCGGCGATTTTATCGTTGTCTTTAATTTTCATTACAATTATTCCCTGCACATTTCTGCCGGTAACTCTAATATTAGAAATATTAGTACGAGTTACAAGCCCTTCATTTGTGATAAGCAAAAGTTCTTGTTCAGGCTTAACAATTTTTATACCGACAACTTTACCGGTTTTTTCGGTAATTTTCATATTGATAATACCCAAGCCGCCGCGACTTTGCGGGCGATATTCGCTGGTTGGCGTACGTTTAGCCAAGCCGTTTTCGCTTACCGTCAAAATTGCGGCGTCGTCTTTTAATTTATCCATTGCAACAACGTAATCGCCTTTTTTCAATCTGATACCGATAACGCCGCGGGTATTTCGGCTCATTGCCCTGACTTCTTCTTCGGGGAAAATAATCGCCTTGCCTTCCGCCGTACCCAAAATTATATTTCTTTCGCCCTCGGTAAATTTGACGCCGATTAATTCATCGTCCCTCGGCAGTTTAATTGCAATGATACCGCGTTTCGGCATTGAACTAAATTCTGAAAGTTGAGTTTTTTTAACCATACCTTTTTTGGTTGCCATAAAAAGATAACGTGTCGGATCGTAATCACGAACTTTAATCAGCGCGGTAATTCTTTCGTTGTCTTCCATTGGTATTAAGCTGCTGATGTGAACGCCCTTAGCCGTCCTGCCCGCCTCGACGACGTGATAAGCTTTAAGCGGAAAAACTTTACCGCGGTTAGTAAAAAATAAAATTGTTTGGTGATTCGTGACAACCAAAAGATGTTCAACGACGTCTTCAGCCTTCATAGTCATACCGGGAATACCAACGCCGCCGCGTCTTTGGTTTTTGTAAGAATTTAAGCCGATTCTTTTAACGTAGCCGCCGCGCGTTACAGTTACAACAACGTTATCATCGCTGATTAAATCTTCTTTTGAAAAATTAACGGGCTTACTGCTGACAATTTCGGTACGGCGGGCGTCTCCGAATTTTTCTTTGACTGCGGTTAATTCTGTCTTGATAATTTCCAGAATTTTATTTTCGTCTGCCAAAATTTCGGTAAGGTTTTCAATTTGCAGGAGAATTTCTTTGTATTCGTCTTCGATTTTTTCACGTTCAAGCCCTGTTAATTTTTGAAGGCGTAAATCTAAAATTGCCTGCGCCTGAATTTCGGTAAACTCAAAATTTTTAACCAACTCATCTTTTGCGGCGTTGGTATTTGAACTTTGGCGGATTGTGGAAATGACGGCGTCAAGATTTTCAATCGCCTTGGTTAAACCTTCCAGAATATGAGCGCGTGCCTTAGCTTTTTCCAAATCGTAACGAGTGCGGCGCGTGATAATTTCTTTTTGGTGTTTGATATAATATTTTAAAATTTGTTTCAGATTTAAAACTTCGGGCTTGCCGTCGACAAGTGCCAACAGGATAACTCCGAAAGTATCTTGCATTTGGGTATGTTTGAAAAGTAAATTCAAAATAACTTGCGGGTTGGCGTCGCGGCGTAAATCCATAACAATTCGCATACCTTCGCGGTCTGATTCGTCGCGCAGGTCGGTAATACCTTCAACAGTTTTTTCACGCACCAAATCAGCAATTTTTTCAATCAGGCGCGCCTTGTTGACTTGGTAGGGTAATTCTGTAACAACAATTCTGGGCTTGCCGTTGGGGCGCGTTTCAATTTGAGTTCTTGCACGCATTAAAATTGTACCGCGTCCGGTTGTGTAAGATTCATAAATTCCCCGCTCGTCCATAATCAAGCCGGCAGTCGGGAAATCGGGACCGTGGATAATTGCCATTAATTCTTCAAATTCGGCGTCGGGGTTATCAATCATAAATAAAGTTGCGTCGATAACTTCGTTCAAATTGTGCGGAGGAATATTTGTAGCCATTCCAACGGCAATTCCCGAAGTTCCATTTACCAAAAGTTGCGGGAATTTCGCCGGAAGTATTGCGGGCTCTTTCAAAGATTCGTCGTAATTCGGTACAAAGTCAACAGTTTCTTTGTCAATGTCATCAAGCATCAGTTCAGAAATTTTTGACATACGAACTTCAGTATAACGCATTGCGGCGGCGGGGTCGCCGTCAACAGAGCCGAAATTTCCGTGTCCGTCTGCAAGTTGATAACGCATTGAAAAATCTTGCGCCATTCTGACAATAGCGTCATAAACTGAAGTATCGCCGTGCGGGTGGTATTTACCCAAAACTTCACCGACGATACGCGCAGATTTTTTATAAGGCTTGGTTGAAGTCATTCCTGCTTCTTGCATTGCGTACAAAATTCGGCGGTGTACAGGTTTTAAGCCGTCGCGCACGTCAGGTATTGCGCGTGAAACTATTACCGACATTGCATAATCGATATATGAATATTTCATTTCGTGTTCAAGGTTTACCGGTACAATATTACCATGCATATACTCAAATTTTTCCAAAGTCTCACCTCATTTTTTTGAAAACGCGGCAATTATAGCATTTTCCGCTCTAAAAGTCTATAATGTTATTTTAGCGGTATTTTTTGTATTACAAAAAGTTACAAACGGCATCAATAATTTTTTCTTCCCAAATATAATTATCGCTGAAAATTCCTTGACTGCGCGAATCTTTTTCAACGTCAAAGGGCGTGCCGTTAATCATATAAATCAAGCCGGTTTTAGTTTTTGGAATGAAAAAAATTCCCGACAACATACCAAACGCCTCGCCGCTGTGTCCGACAAAATTTATTTCGTGATTTTTACAAAGGCGGTTGCTGCTTTTCCCGTCAATAAAATAAACGCCGAGCCCGTAAGATTGAAAGACGCCGCCGCAAGTCGAGCCGTTTTTGCCGTTGTAAATCCATTGCGGCTTAAACATTTCGGCAAAACTTTTTTGACTCAAAATTTGCTTGCCGTGAAAAATCCCGCCGTTCATCAGCATTTCAAGCGTATTTGCCATTTCTTCAAAAGAAATTCTCAAGCCGCCCTGCGGTGAAAAAATTGTGCCGTTGGTTCCAATTTTATAATCTTTCAAACTGTAACTTTGCCGGAAATTTTCTTTGTAGGGATTCTGCAACGAAATTGTATCTTGCGGCGGCTGAATATTTTTAAAATCGTCAATTTTGGCGTACCAATCGCCGCGCTGGTTTTTCTGATAAATTGCGCCGAGCTTTTCAAAATCTGCGCGAAGTAAATTTGAGGGTAAATAATCAGCCCGCGTTTCAAGTTGCGCCAAAATATTTTTTTTCTGGTAAATGTCAAATCGAACGCCGGTAACATTTTCAATTACAGTTCCCAAAATTCCGTAATTCAAATTTGAGTAAGTAAAAAAATTTTCTTCCGTGCCGAAATGTGCGCCGCTTTCAAAAAATTTCCCGTCCGATTTAAAAAATTCTGCAAGGCTGAAATTCGGCGGGATACTGTAAATTGTGCCGTCGCGCAGGCTTGAGGTATGACTTGCCAAATTGCGCACGGTTATTTTTTTTTGCCTAAAATTTGGGTTGCGCAGTTCAAAATTCAAATATTCGCTGACGTCTTCATCAAGATTAATTTTGCCCTGCTCGACAAGCTGCAAAATTGTAAAAACCGTAAACATTTTTGAAATTGACGCCGCCCTGAATCTTGTATCGCTTGTTACAGGTTTAAAATTTCTTTTACCAATGACGCGCCGCCCCAAAAATTTTGAATAAACTTGCGCGCCCTCCCTGTAAACAATGACGCCCAAGCCCGGTACTTGAAAATCGCCGTCGCCTGTCATTTCTTCCAATTCGCTGTCCAATGCGCCGCTCCCCTTTACCTTGAAAATTTCCTGAATGTTTGATATTATAACAAATATTTTTTAGAAGGGGTGGAATTTTGGACAAGAATTTTTGCATTGCCGAAATTGACGCGGAAATTTTCGCAAGAATCGACGGCAAATCTTACAAAAAAAATTGTACCGTGCCGCTTGAAGATTTACGCTACTTGAAAATTTTGCACAAAAATTTGAGTGGCGAAATTTTGAGCGGCGAATTAATTTGTAACGTCAAAATTGCCGAAACGCTGATTGACATTTTCCAAAAACTTTTTGCGGCGAATTATCCCATTGAAAAAATCCGGCTGGTTGACGACTACAACGCCGAGGACGAACTTTCAATGCGGGATAACAATTCGTCGTGTTTTAATTTTCGCTACGTTTCAAACACCACGAGAATTTCAAAACACGGCTACGGCTTGGCGGTTGATATTAACCCGCTGTACAATCCCTACATTAAATTTGTAAACGGCAAAAAAAGTATCGAGCCCGCAAACGCCGCCGAATTTGAAGACCGTACAAAAAATTATCCCTACAAAATTGTTGAAGGCGATTTGTGCCACAAACTTTTTACGGAGCGCGGCTTTTTATGGGGCGGCAACTGTTGGAAAAATGAATTGGATTATCAGCATTTTTTTATTTCGGACGGTTATACTGAAAATGGTGAACCCCGCTGATTTAGGGGAAAGTGAAAAGGGAAGAGGGAAAAGTTTATGAGAAAAATTTTAATGTTTACGCTGCTGATTTTGGCGGCAATGGTAACAGCCTGCGGCGGCGGCGAAGAAAAAGACAGCAACACTTTGAAAGTTATGCTTGGCTCAAATGCAGTTTCATTGGATGCCGCACAAGCTACGGATTCTGTTTCTTTTGAATTAATGGCAGATTGTATTGACGGCTTAACGCAAATGGATTCAAACGGCAAGGCAATTCCGGCTATTGCTGAAAGTTACGATATTTCCGAGGACGGCAAAACTTATACATTTCACCTGCGCGACGCCAAATGGGCAAACGGCGATGAAGTTACCGCAGAAGATTTTGTATTTGCGTGGCGTCGTCATTGCTTAGAATCTACAAAGTACGCTTACATTATGGGCGCAACGGTTGCTTGCGTAAAAAATGCTGACGCCGTTACAAAAAAAGAAGCCGCGCCTGAAACTTTGGGAATTTCCGCGCCGGATTCAAAAACTTTGGTAGTTGAACTTGACGCGCCTGTTTCTTTCTTCCCGTCGTTAATGTGCTTCCCCGCTTTTTATCCAATTAACGAAAAATTTTACAACAGCCTTGAAAAGGGAACTTACGGCACAAGCCCCGAAACTTTCCTTTCAAACGGCGCATTTACTTTGACTGAATATTTGCCCGGTACTTCAAATATTCGCCTTCAAAAAAATAATTCTTACTGGAACGCTCAAAATATTTCACTGGAAAATTTGCAGTATCAAGTTGTTTCATCTTCAGACAACGCTTTAACCGCCTTCAAAAACGGCACGCTTAACCTTGTTGCAATTAACGGCAACCAAGTCGAAAATGTTAAAAATGACGCCGACCTTTCCAAAAATTTAAAAATAATTCCTACCGGCTTGTTGCAATATCTTTCATTTAATCAGGACGCAAAAAATCATCACGGCGGCGCACTTGCAAACGTCAATTTGCGCCTTGCAATTTCAAACGCCATTGACAGAGAATCTTTGGTTAATAATTACGTGACGAACGGCGCGCAGGCAACCTATACCGCAATTCCAATCAATTTTGCGCCGAACGCCGAAACAGGCAGATTTTTTGCTGAAGACCAAAAACAATTTTCAGATGTTGTAAGTTTTGATGTGGAAAAGGCACGCAGATTTTTTGACGCGGCTAAGGCTGAACTCGGCAAAGATATTTTTGATTTAGATATTATTTACGCAAATGACAGCGGCGATACCGTTATTAAAGTCGCGCAGGCTATTAAATCTCAAGTTGAAGAAAATTTGCCGGGCGTCATTTTGAATTTGCAACCAATGCCAAAGGCTGAATATCTTGACCGCGTAACTACCAACAGCTACGATATTGCAATTACAAATTGGGCTCCAGATTATGACGACCCTATGACATTTTTAACTTTGTGGACAACCGAAGGCAGCGAAATTTCCGAGCATTGGAGCAATTTAGATTATGACAGAATTATTACCGAATGCACAACCGGCGACCTTGCCGCAAATTACAACGAACGCTGGAGCGCAATGTATGACGCCGAAGAAATTTTGTTGAGAAATGCAGTTATCGCCCCGCTTTACACAAACGCAAGCGCAGTTTTAATTTCTGAAAATGTTAAGGGCGTTGATTTTCACTCCGTGGCGATTGAGCGCGTCTTCAAAAATGTAAAATGACAAAGTACGTAGCAAAAAGAATTTTAATGGCGGCGTTAACGCTGTTTGCAATAACTTTTGTACTGTTTGTTTTAATTCGGATAATGCCCGGTAATCCTTTTCCCGTCGAAAGAATGAGCGCGGAAATGATTTTACAAAAACGCCTTGAACTTGGACTGGATAAACCAATTTTGGTACAGTTTGCAGATTATTTGAAAATGTTGGCAAGCGGCAGTTTCGGCAATGGAACTTCACTTTACAACGGCGCGCCGATTAAGCCGATTATGTTAAAATGTTTGGAGAACTCCTTCAAAATTGGCGTAATTTCGATTTTGTTCGGTACGGTTGTCGGGCTTTTTATTGGAATTGTTGCCGCAATGCACCGCGGGAAATTTTTGGACGGTTTTTGTACGGTTGTTTCAATTTTGGGCGTTTGTATTCCCTCGTACGTTTTTATGATTTTTCTGCAGTACTTTTTTTCGTACAAGATACCGTTTTTCCCGTACTTTTTCGACGCGTCCAATTTTCTTTCTTCGGCGGTTATGCCCGCGCTGTCGCTAAGTCTTTTTGCAATTTCAACCGTTTCAAGATTTACCAGAAATGAAATGGTCGAAGTTATGAACAGCGATTACGTGAAACTTGCAGAGGCGAAAGGCTTGTACGGTTGGCAACTTATGCGCCGCCACGTTTTGAGAAATGCTTTAATTCCTATCGTTACGGTAATTGCGCCGCTCGTTGTAGATTTATTAACGGGCGCAATGGTTATTGAAAAAATTTACGGGATTAACGGCGTCGGTAAATTGATGGTTGACGCAATAGCCGGGCAGGGCGTCGATTACAATTATGTTTTGGCGTTGGGAATTGTTTTTTCTGCGCTTTATATTGCGATTATGTTGCTGCTTGATATTTTGTACGGAATAATTGACCCGCGTATCAGATTAGCGGCGAAGGAAGGTTGACAATGGAAAAAAATTACACGCCGCAAAAGGAAGATTTTCAATTTATCACGGAGCGAAATTTGGAAATTGATTCAACTTTTACTTCGCAGGGATATTGGCGCGGCGTTTTCGTTCACTTCACAAAAAATAAATTTGCAATGACGGGCGTTTTTCTTGTCAGCTTGATAATAATTTTTGCGGTATTTGCGCCGCTTTTAAGTTCCTACGCTTACGACGAAATTATTTCTGTTACTGATGACGCCGGCAAAGAAATTGTTGCAAAAAGTTTGCCGCCTCAATTTTCAAACGCCGTCGCGCAGGATTATTTTTCTGCCAAAACTTTTATTTTTGGTACTGATGACATGGGGCGGGATTTATGGACGCGCACTTGGCAAGGGGCGCGCGTTTCTTTAATCATTGCGTTTGTGGCGATTTTTATTGATATGCTGATTGGCACGACTTACGGCTTAATTTCGGGATTTTTTGGCGGCACTGTCGATAACGTACTTCAAAGATTCATTGAAATTATCGGCAGTATTCCGACGCTCGTTATAATTTCGATTCTTGCAATTTTTATGCCAAAAGGTATTGGGCTTGTCATTGCGTCATTGCTGATAACTGAATGGATTGGAATGAGCAAAATTGCTCGCGCAGAATGTTTAAAGCTGAAAGAAAGAGAATATGTTTTGGCGAGCCGAACTTTAGGCGCGGGCAGTTTTCACATTATCTTTACACAAATTTTGCCAAATACGATTGGTCCAATTATTACGCAGGTAATGTTTTCAATTCCGGTTGCGATTTTCACGGAGGCTTTTTTAAGTTTTGTCGGCGTTGGAATTGTTTTGCCGCAATGTTCGATTGGCTCCTTGATTGAGGCGGGCTTTAACAACATTACAATTTTGCCCTATCAGATTTTGCCGCCAATTTCGGTACTTGCAATTTTAATGTTGGGATTTAATTTGATTGGTGACGGTTTCAGGGAGGCGTTAGCTCCAAAACTTGAAAATTTGTAACACTGAAAAAATTATGCCCGTGAAACGCTCTGAAATGCCCGCTACGGGCTTTATCTTGGGGTGTTGGTACATTTACCCTTAAAAAATTTAAAACGCGTCTGCGTGGCTCTCAACGCAAATTTCACAATTTCAAAATAAAAAAAATTTATAAATCTGCGCGAAGAAATTTTTTTATCTGAAGTTTAAAATCTTGCCGCTGAAACGCTCTGAAATGCCCGCTACAGGCTTTATCTTGTGGCGTTGGTACATTTACCTTAAAAAATTTAAAACGCGTCTGCGTGGCTCTCAGCGCAAATTTCTCAATTTCAAAATAAAAAAGTTGGTTGCTATGGAAAATATTTTATCTGTAAAAAATTTGGATATTTCTTTTCGCACGAATGCCGGAAATATTCACGCAATACGCGGCGTCAATTTCGATTTGCCGCGCGGTAAAACTATCGCACTTGTCGGAGAAAGCGGCTCCGGTAAATCTGTCACAATGAAAGCCGTTGCAGGCTTGCTTGACCAAAACAGCACGATTAACAGCGGCAATATTTTTTACAATTTCGCGCAGGACAAAACGCTGGACTTGTTGACACTTTCAAAAAAAGATTTACGCCAAAAAATTAACGGGCAACAAATTGCAATGGTTTTTCAAGATCCAATGACAAGTTTAAATCCTACAATGCAAATCGGCGAGCAAATTATGGAGGCAATGCTCCTTCACAAAAAAATTTCAGAAAATGACGCCCGCCAAAAAGCACTTGAACTTTTGAAAACTGTTGGAATTATCGACGCCGAAAAACGTATGAAAAATTATCCGCACCAACTTTCGGGCGGAATGCGTCAACGTGTTGTAATTGCTATCGCCCTTTCTTGCGAGCCGAAAATTTTAATTTGCGACGAACCGACAACCGCGCTTGATGTTACGATTCAAGCCAAAATTTTAAATTTAATCAAGGATATTCAAGCGAAAATGGGCTTGTCTGTCATTTACATTACGCACGATTTGGGCGTTGTTGCCAATGTTGCAGATTTTGTTTATGTAATGTACGCGGGGAAAATTATTGAGTTTGGAACTGTCAACGAAATTTTTTATGACCCGCGCCACCCTTACACTTGGGGATTACTTTCAGCAATGCCGGATTTGGAAACTTCAGATGACAGGCTTTATTCAATCCCCGGCAGTCCGCCAAATTTATTGCACGAACCAACGGGCGACGCCTTCACTGCAAGGAATATTTTTGCGCTGAAAATTGACGAAAAAGCCGCGCCGCCTATGTTCAAAATTTCTGAAACTCATTACGCGGCAACTTGGCTACTTCACCCTGACGCGCCAAAAGTTCAAATGCCGCCGGAATTGCAAACGCGCCTTGAACGCTCCAGAAAGGCGGCGGGTTTATGATTCAACTTGTTTTTAAAGTTTCTAACAGTTTTAAAAATTTTGTACTGAAAATTGACGAAAAAGCCGCGCTACCTATGTTCAAAATTTCTGAAACTCATTACGCGGCAACTTGGCTTTTACACCCCGACGCGCCAAAAGTTCAAATACCACCCGAATTACAAACGCACCTTGAACGCTCCAGAAAGGCGGCGGGACTATGAAACCTTTGCTTGAAGTTAAAAATCTTTTCCAACATTTCAAAATTTCGCGCAGATTTACCGTTAAAGCTGTCAACGGCGTTTCATTTGAAATTTATCCAGGCGAAACTTACGGGCTCGTTGGCGAAAGTGGCAGCGGCAAAACTACAATCGGGCGCAGTATCATTCGCTTGTACGATCCGACGGGCGGCGAAATTTTTTTCAACGGCTCCAAAATTTCCGGCAAACTTGACGCCGCTACAAATAAAATGCTAAGAAAAAATATGCAGATGATTTTTCAAGACCCTATGTCCAGTTTAAATCCGCGCAAAAAAATTTCTGACATTATCGGCGAAGGGCTCGATATTCAAGGGCTTTATTCAGATTTAAAACAGCGCAATGAAATTATTTCTGAAATTCTAAAAAAAGTAGGATTATCGCCTGCGCACGCCGAACGCTACCCTCAACAATTTTCAGGCGGACAAAGACAGCGCGTAGGAATTGCCCGCGCCTTGGTTATGAATCCAAAATTGATTATCGCTGATGAATGCATTTCCGCGCTTGATGTTTCTGTACAGGCGCAAGTTGTCAATCTGATGAAAGATATTCAAGCTGAAACTAAATGCGCCTACCTTTTCATTGCGCACGATTTAAGCATGGTAAAATATATTTCTGACAGAATCGGCGTCCTTCACAAAGGCTACCTTGTTGAAACCGGTACAACCGAAGAAATTTTTTCAAATCCCGTGCACCCGTATACAAAAAGCTTGTTGTCTGCCGTCCCGCTTACAAATCCTGTCATTGAGAAAAAGCGAAAACTTGTTTCTTTCGACGCCTCAAATTTCAACTATGAAAATCAAAAATTGCGGCAGATTAGCGGCTCTCATTTTGTTATTGGCGATTAAAAATTTTCGATACAAATTTAAAATTGGTACAATCGAAGAAATTTTTTCAAATCCCGTTGAGAAAGAGTGAAAACTTGTTTCTTTCGACGCTTCAAATTTCAACTACGAAAATCAAAAATTGCGGCAGGTTAGCGGCTCTCATTTTGTTATTGGCGATTAAAAATTTTCGATACAAATTTAAAATTGGTACAATCGAAGAAATTTTTTCAAATCCCGTTGAGAAAAAGCGGCAACTTGTTTCTTTCGACGCTTCAAATTTCAACTACGAAAATCAAAAATTGCGGCAGGTTAGCGGCTCTCATTTTGTTATTGGCGATTAAAATTTTTTCGATATTATTATAAATATTTGAAAGAAGGGTTGCGCTATGTTTAGATTTTTAGCAGTTTTGGCAACAGTTTTAATTTTTGCCGCCGCGGTAAATTTTGCCCCCGTTCAATCTAAATCCGTACCTGTCAAAGAAAATATTTCAACCGTCCAACAAAATATTTTGCCCGCGCACGTTCATACTTCAGATTGTGAAAAAACTGACGCCGAGCCCGTACAAATAATTTGCATTCTGGACCGCTCCGGTTCAATGCGCAGTCTTGCTGAAGATACAATCGGCGGCTACAATTCTTTCTTGGAAAAACAAAAACAGCTTGAAGGCACTGCTGAAGTTACAACCGTACTTTTTGATGACCAGTACGAAAAAATTTCTGAAGGCGTCGATATTCAGCAAGTTTCAGAATTAACTTCCGCCGAATATTACGCCCGCGGCACAACTGCTTTGCTTGACGCCGTCGGCAAAACTGTAATGGATACTGCAGGAAAAATGGAAAAAGATAAAATTTGCCCGTCAAAAAGGCGCGTGCTTTTCTTGATTATGACTGACGGCTTGGAAAATGCAAGCGTCGAATATGACAAATCCGCCGTTAAATCTATGATTGAACAAACTACCGAAAATTACAACTGGAATTACATTTTCATGGGCGCAAATATTGATTCTGTTTCTGAAGCCGAAAAGCTCGGTATTAATTCAAAATTCGCCGCGGATTATTCGCACAATCGCGAAGGCGTCGAAAAATCTTTTGAGCAAATGGACGCCGCCGCCTCTGAACTTCGTGAAAGTGGAGCTGTTTCTGAAGATTGGAAAGATTAATTTTTTACAGTAAAATTTCTTCGCGCAGGTTTTAACGTCGCGCGTTTTTTTATCTTTTGAAAAGTCATAATGAAGAAAATTTAAAATTGCCACAAGCATTTCAATCAATAAAATTTCTTCGCGCAGGTTTTAACGCCGCGCGTTTTTTTTTGTCTTTTGAAATGTTATAATGAAGAAAAAATTTTAAGAGGTGAAAAAAATGTACCGGCAAATTTTAAAATTGCTCTCAATCATCACTTTTACCGCGCTGTTGTTAAGCGGTTGCACTTCTTCGCCTGATATTGTGGTAATTGACCATTCGCCGCAAAAAGAAAAAGCCGCCTATGAAACTGACTACACAATTTATTTAATCACAATGGATTTGGCAGACGATTTTTGGCGGTCAATCGATACGGGCTGTCGGCAAGCGGTTGAAGAAATTGGTTATATCGATTATCACTGGATAGGACCGGACGTAAACGAAGACGAGCCGCAAAGACAATGTATCGAACAGGCAATTAACGAGGGCGCGGACGCAATTTTATTGGCGGCAAGTTCGCCTTGGGGCGTCAATGAAAGTTTGGAAAAAGCGCAAAAAGCCGGCGTAAAAATTATTTACGTCGATAACGCCGCGCAATTTGAACACGTTGCTTTTTTGGCAACAGACAACGAAAAAGCGGGAATGGTTGCCGGTGAAACTATGCAAAAAGCTTTATCTGACGCGGGAATAACTTCAGGCACTATCGGAATCAGTGCAAATAAATCTAATGTTACAAGCACTGAACTTAGAATCAAGGGTTTTCGTGAAGCATTTGAAAATACAGAATTTAAACTGGACGATACTTTTTTCATGGAAGATAACGATCAATCGCTGAAAGATTTTGCCGCGGAACATTTTGAATATGTTGCATTTTTCGGCTCCAATGAAAGAACCGCCCGCAATATCGGTGAACAACTTCAATTTTCCGGCTCCAATCAAATTGTTGTTGGTTTTGACACTTCGGACGCAGTTTTAACTCTTTTGTACAACGGCGTTTTGTATGCAACTTTGCAACAGAATCCGCAACGAATGGGGCACGACGGAATTAAAATAGCTGTCGAAAGTTTGAGGGGCGAATACAACGAAACAAACGTCAGAATAGATACCGGCGTTACTGTTCTTGATAAAAATTCTATATAGGTGAACCGCCATGAAATACAGTACAAAACTTTTAATTGCAAACTGCATACCAATTTTGGTTTTCGCCGTCATTTCGCTAATCGCCGGCTTTAATCAGTTTCAAACAAGCATTTACAACGAAAAAGAAAATTATTTAAAATCTTCAGCATTGGCGGCTTTAACTTTGTATTCTACGCACGGTTACGGCGATTTTGGAAGAAAAGCCGACGGCAACGTTTGGCGCGGTATGAATTTTAATATTTCGCAGGAAAAATCTTTGGTAGACGATTTAAAGGAAAGAATCAATGTTGATACAACTTTCTTTTTCGGCGACGTTGCAGAAATGACTTCAATTAATCAAAATGGAGTGCGCACGGTTGAAACTGATGCATTGCAACACATAAGAGACTACACTTTAAAGCGCGGCTCCGACCTTTGGTGTCGCAGTATCAAAATTAACGGCAGAACTTGCCAAGCTTACGTTATACCAATTCACCAAGACAGCGATAATTCCATTGTAGGCGCGCTTATGGTTTCAGTTCCTGCGCTTGCCTTTAACAATACAATTCGCAATTACATTTTGACAACCGCCGCAACTGCGCTGCTTGTTTTATTTTGCGCGGGCTTGTTTATTCGTTGGTACGTCAGCAGATTTTCTGAAGAATTTTACGAAGTCTCGGATAAAAGCAAGCGCGATTTATTAACCGGCTTGTACAACAAACGCTCTTTTGAAGAAGAAGCGGCGTTTGCCATTGCCAATAAAAAGCCGGAAGAAGTTTCAATTTTGCTGATTTTTGACTTTGACAATTTTAAGTACGTCAATGATACTTTCGGGCACGCAATAGGCGACGAAGTTTTAAAAGCGTTTGCAACAATTTTGGGGAGAGCTTTTCGCACTCAAGATATTATCGGCAGAATCGGTGGCGATGAATTTATGGTTTTTATGCCGAATATGTCTGAAGAATATATAACGCGCCCGGATAAGATTTCTGAAGAGATTTTGTATCAATTAAGAGTTTTGACAGTTGGACCCGCGGCGCACTTTTCCTGCAGTATCGGTATTGGAACCGACAGCAGCGGCTACGATTTTCAAAGTCTTTACAAATTGGCAGATAAAGCACTTTACCAATCCAAGGAGAACGGCAAGGCTTGTTTTGTCAGGTATTCTTCAAAAGATTATCCAAAAGAATAAAAAAAAATTTGCCGTCAAAAGGGCGGCTTTTTTTATTGGAATTGAATTGTACTAAAAAAATCCTCGCGCAGGACTTTTTAATTTTTAATCTGCGCGAATATATTGCTTGACAGTACAATAACAGGGTAGTATATTGCAAAAGAATTTTGAAGGGAAAATTTTTATGCGAAAACAAGGCTATTCGTGCTCTTTACAAAATGAATGATTGAAATTTTAAACTTAGTAAAAAAATTTAAAAGCGTTGACAAAAATAATCAGCCAACTTTTAAAATCGCCGTCGATAACGTAACTTTAAAAATTCGGCGCAATGAAATTTTTGGAATTTTGGGACCGAACGGCGCGGGCAAAACTACCTTGATAAAAATGCTGACAGGTCAAATTTTACCAACTGCCGGAAAAATTTTTTACGACGGAAAAACTTTTGAAGAAAATAAAACGGCAATAAAAAAAATGCTGGGCGTAGTTCCCCAACACATTAATTTTGACCAAGATTTAAACGTTGGCGAAAATTTGGAATTGCACGCGCGTTTGTACGGTATGGAAAAAATTGACAGGCGACAAAGAATCGACAAATTGCTGAGTTATATGGAGCTTGCCGATTGCAAAAATTACAGCGTCAAAAAATTATCCGGCGGTATGAAGCGGCGGCTTTTAATTGCTCGCGCCTTGATTCATCGCCCGCAAATTCTTTTTCTTGACGAACCGACAGTTGCACTTGATCCGCAAGTTCGCAGAAAAATTTGGGCTTTGATTGAAGAGTTGGCAAAAGGCGGCGTGACAATAATTTTGACTACACATTACATTGAAGAGGCAGAAAAACTTTGCCAACGTACGGCGATTATCAACGGCGGCAAATTAATTGCGGTTGATTCGCCCCAAAATTTTTGTGACAGGCTCGGAAAAAATAGTTTGGAAGATGTTTTTGTTGAATTGACAGGGCGGCGAAATTCTTTATGAATCTGCGCGACGTTGCAACGGTATTTTGGCGAGATTGGATTGTTTTAAAACGTCGCCTTACAAAATTTATTTTCAGCAGAATGGTTGCGCCGCTTTTATGTTTGACGGCGTTTGGCTGGGGAATCGGCAGAAATATTCAGCTGGACTCCGGCAGTTATTTAGATTTTATCGTACCGGGAATTATGGCGTTAAACTCAATGAATTTAGGATTTCACAGCATAATTACGGTACACGCCGAGCGCGTCTATCATAAAAATTTGGAAGAATATTCACTTTCGCCGATAAGCGCAGAATCTTTCTTGACAGGAAAAATTTTGGGCGCAGTGCTGAAAAGTTTAATTTCTTCGGTGATAATAATTTTGTGCGCTGAAATTTTCGGCGCAAATATTTTTTTGTCGCCAAATTTATTTTTGGTACTGATTTTAAATTCAATCATTTTTGCCGAAATTGGATTTTACGCGGCAATGAAACTTTCAAGCTATGAAGAAATGGCGCAAGTCAACACTTATATTTTGTTGCCGATGTCTTTTTTGTGCGGAACTTTTTTTAAAACTGCAACTTTGCCTTCGGCTGTAAGATTTTTGGTTGAATGTTTGCCGTTGACGCACGCAAGCCAACTTTTGAGAAATTTAACTTCCGGCGGCGGAATTTTATTTGAATCGCTGTTAATTTTGACAGCGTATGCGGCGGCAGGATTTTTTTTGAGTTTGCACGCTTTAAAAAATTGTCAGGAAGATTAACGCCGGATTATTGAAATTGGAGAAAGAATTGACGCGCCGCGGCTGTTTGTGAAAATATCTGCTTCAACGCCAAAAACTTCAACCAGCATTTCTGCATTGATAATATTTTTGGGCGCACCCTGCAAAATTTTTCCGCCGCTCAAAACAATTACTTTATCTGCATATTGTAGCGCGTGATTAATATCGTGCAGTACCGTTATCACTGTCATTTTAAATTTTTCATTAATCAGGCGAATCAGTTGCATTACTTCAAGTTGGTGCGAAATATCAAGGTAAGTTGTCGGCTCGTCAAACAAAATAATTTCCGGACGTTGCGCGAGTGCCATTGCAATTCTTGCACGTTGGCGTTCGCCGCCCGAAAGTGAATTTACTTGCCGGTCTTTGAACTTTTCCAATTTTACAACGCTAATTGCCCATTCGGTAATTTCTATGTCTTCCTTGGGGTTGCCGCCGGAAAACAAATTTCTGTATGGAAACCTGCCGAAGTCAACCAAACGCGCAACGGTTGTATCAGGCGGGATTTGCATAGTTTGCGGCAAAATTGCAAGATGCCGCGCTATTTTTTTTCGGCTTAATTTACGAATGTTTTCACCGCCCAAAAAAATTTCGCCTTCATAATTGGTATTTAAAGCCGCCAAAATTTTTAACAGCGTAGATTTTCCCGCGCCGTTCGGTCCGATAATTGCAGTGCAACTTCCCTCAGGAAAAAGCGGCGTGATATTTGAAAAAATATTTTTTCCGGCGATTGACACGGAAATATTTTTGGCTTCCAACTTCATAAGAATTTTCACTCCTGCGCGATTTATTTTTTTAAGGAGACAAAAGATTATGCAAAAAAAATTTTCATTGCTTACGATTTTAATTTTTATTTTAGCAACAATGGCAGGTTGCAGCAACGAAACAAGCAATACCAATTCTCAAAATTTTTGCGTCGTGACTGATGACGCGGGAAGGACTGTTGAACTTGCCAAAAAGCCTGAAAGAATTGTTGCGATATCAGCGTCATTTCTGGAGCCGTTAAATGCAGTCGGCGGCGAAGTTGTAGGGCGTCCCAGTTCCAAAAACAAATTGCCTGACTTCGCCAAAGACGCCGCGGATATTGGTCCCGTCTACCAAATTGACACAGAAAAACTTTTGGCTTGCACGCCGGATTTGGTTCTTCTCAACAAAGGAATGAACGAAAGACTTTCTGCCCTGCTTGACGAAAATAAAATTCCGTTCCTTATCCTCGATATGAAAACTTACGACAACGTAAAAAAAAATATCGAAACTTTTGCCACAATTACCGCTCAACCGGAAAAAGGCAAGCAAATTGTTGAGGCAATGGATTTGGAAATAAAAAATATCGTTAACAAATTGCCCAAAGAAAAAAAGCGCGTGGCAATTTTGCACAGCACGGCTCAAGATTTAAGCGTCCAACTCGATAACAGCATTGCAGGTAATGTTGTAAAAATTTTGGGCTGGGAAAACGTCGCGCAGGATTTAATGACTGCTGATGAAAATGATACAGTTCCTTACAGTTTGGAAACTTTGATTGAACAGAATCCCGAAATTATTTTTATTACCAGCATGGGCGATATTGACGAAATAAAAAATGCAATGGATAAAAGATTGGCGGAAAATGACGCGTGGCAAACAATCCCCGCCGTCAAAAATAATCACTTTTACTATTTGCCGCAAGATTTATTTTTGTTAAGCCCCGGTATTCATTATCCTGACGCCGTAAAATTTATGGCACAATTAATTTATCCGGAGTCGGCAGAATGAAAAAGCCAATTTTAATTTTGGCGATTTTTATTTCTTTGGCGTGCTTGGGATTTTTTGTAAGCGTGATAAAAGGCTCGGTTGAAATTTCTTTGGCTGAAATTTTTTCTGCGCTTTTTGGAAATGCTTCGGGAACAAACGCGCAAATTTTAAATAACATACGTTTACCGCGTACGATTGTTGCTGCATTGGTAGGGATAAATCTTTCACTTTCAGGCGCAATTTTACAGGCTGTAATGAAAAATCCATTGGCAGACCCGCACATAATAGGAATTTCTTCAGGCGCGGGATTGGCGGGAATTGCGGTAATGTTGTTGTTGCCGGAAAAAAATTGGGCGATAACGCCTTTTGCATTTTTGGGCGCAATGTCGGCGGCAATTTTGATTTATATTTTGGCGTGGAAAAATGGAATACGCCCAATACGAATAATTTTGGCGGGCGTGGCAGTTTCGGCATTTTTAAGCGCAGGAATTTCTTCATTAATGATTTTAAACAGTGATAAAGTTCACGGCGCGTTGATGTGGATGGTTGGCGGCTTATCGGCTCGCAGTTGGTTGCACGTTGAAATTATTTTGCCCTACACAATTTTTGGAACTTTGCTTGCTTTTATCGGTGCGAAATATTTAAATGTGCTTGCGCTCGGCGATGAAACGGCAAAAAGTTTAGGTTTGCGTGTTGAATTTGTTAGATTGATTTTTACGGCACTTGCGGCACTTTTGGCGGCAAGCGCAGTTTCAGTTGTAGGACTTTTGGGATTTGTCGGGCTGATTGTTCCTCACGCGGCAAGATTAATTATCGGCTCCGACCACAATTTTTTATTGCCTGCCGCGGCTTTTTTGGGAATAGCTACTGTAACTTTCAGCGATACTTTTGCACGAACAATTTTTGCGCCGGTTGAATTGCCTGTTGGGATTGTAATGGCGGCGGCTGGTGCGCCCTTTTTTCTTTTTCTCCTGCGTAAGGAACTTTAACAAAAAAATCCTCGCGCAGGACTTTTTAATTTTCAATCTGCGCGAAGATTCAATAACTTTTGACAAAATCCCAAAGTTTTTCCTTTTCCAGAAAATCAATAATGAAGACGTAAAAAATATCGCCGTCTTCAGTGGAATGCACGCGCCGCCCAAAATCTTCAATGATTTTTGTATCGCCGCTCGCAGTTTTTATTCTGTATCGAACATAATCGTAGCCTGCAGAAATTTCAATTTGTTCATAAATTGTTTGGTGAACTTTTTCCCAATCGTGCGGATGAACGCAACCTTTGAAACTGTTGCCGGTAAATTTTCTGAACTGCTCCAAAGATTCACAATCGTAAATTTTCCAAAGGCGAGTGTTGGCGTACAAAATTTCCTGCGCGTCATTGTCTTTGTAAATCAAAAAGCCGCCGGGCATACCTTCAGAAATTTTAGAAAGACTTACGCCGAGTTGGGCGCGGTTTTCTGCAATCATTTTCATTGAAAACTTTTGAAAAGAATTGCGCCCCGCCATTTTCACGGCGTACAAAGCCATATCTGCATTTTGGTAAAGTTCCCGGTAACTTTCGCCCTGCTCCGGAAAAATCGAATAGCCGATTGACATTGTGTAACTTACCTGCTGATTGTTGTAGTAAATAAATTTTTCCTGCGCACTGAAATTTTTTAAGCATTCCTCAATTTCCAGCGGCGAAAGATTTTTTAGAATTACCAAAAATTCATCTCCGCCCAAACGCGCAATAATCCCTGTATCCTCAAAATTTTCAGTCATTCTTGACGCCGCGTCTTTTATAATTCCGTCGCCGCAATCGTGCCCGAATCTGTCGTTAATTTGTTTGAAATTATCAAGATCCAAAATCACAAACGCAAAAAAATTTTCGTCAACCATAAATTTTTGAATCAGATTAACCGCAGTCCTGCGATTGTATACGCCGGTTAAATTGTCCCGTTCAATCAAAGAAATCATTGCTTCATTTGTGCGGCGGTAGGCGTCAATGTCAAACATTAAGAAAAAGGCGTGAACTTCGTTGACGTCGGGAGCCTCTCGAACTTGATAAACTGCGTGCAACCAACGCGGCTCTGCATCAGAATCTGCGCGACTTAAAAATTCTGTTTCGGCGGAAATTTTGCCGCGCTCGTATTCGCTCAATAATTTCTTGCGATTGAAAAATTTTGCAATTTCATTTTGAGAATTTTTGGCAACCGTATTCAAAACAACGTCACGGATAACTTCACTGTACCGCCTCGAAATGTAATTTGAATTAATGTTGCTCATTGTCTGCTTGCCAAGGTGCATATATAAAATCCTGTCGGTTGTTAAATCTGCCTCAAGGTAAAAAGAATTGTACAGAAATTGCTCAAAGGAGCCGTAACCCAAAATTGAAGTGAAGGAACGGCTTGCAAGCAAAAGAAAAATAGGATTGCCGGGCATATCGTAATATTCCATTCCTTGATTATCAATTTCCGGCAAGCGTTTAGTTCTTTCGGCGTCAATATTCCTCGCGCAGCTTAGAAAATATTTTTTGCCGTGGTAAATCATTGGGATAATTATATACATTTGCCAAGTAAAATTGTGGCGTTCGTTGCGCGTGCGGAAATAATCTGTAACGTGCGTACCGCCGACTTCATTGATTCTTTCTTCGATTGTTTCAAGGTCAAAAAATTTTTCAAACTTAATTCTGTCTTCGACGTGAATATTTTTTTCGGCGAAATTTTTAATTGACTGCGCGACCGAGCCTTTAACAAAACTTTCAATGTATCGTGAAGAACTGATATAAATATTTTCAACTTCGGTGCCGTCGCCGTGAATTAAATCAATTCGGCTGTAAAGCGTGTACAAAAATTTCAGTGCCACGTTTTGCCGCTTTTCTTTTCGGATTGAAAGATTGGTTGAAATATAATCGACAATGGCAAGGAGCGCGCTTGTTTTAGTTTCTGAATTGTAAGCGATACAGCGCAGGCGAATACTGAAAAAACCTTCGCTTGTTACAAAATCGCAACTGTCCTCCGCGCCGGTTTTTATGCACTGTTGCGCGGTACTGCGAATTTTCATTGAAAACGGCAGCGAAAAATTATTGAAAACGTCATTGGGCAAACATTTTTCACCGAGTCCCAAATTTTTAAAAATATTTCTGAAGCCGGCGTTTGAAACCAAAAATTTAAATCTTTGCCCGTCAAATTCAGAAATTGCAAGCGGCAAGCCGTTAAGCATAAAATTTAAATCGTCTTGAGCGGTAGAAATTCGCGCAGAAATATTTTCTGAAGATATATTTTCAAAATTTTGAGCAGACCAGCCGGTTTTCAGCGGCGTTTGAGAAAGTAAATTGACGCGCCCTATTGCGTTGTAATATTTTCTTTCGTTGGGGTTTTCGTGGCGATTGGGCGAACGGTCCAACATATCAAAGGAAGTTGGACGCCCGAATAAAAATCCCTGCGCACTTTCGCAACCTGTTTGGCGCAGAAATTCCAAAACAACTTCATCTTCGACGCCTTCCATCAAAGTGCGAATACCCAATTCTTTTGCCATATTCATAATATTTTTCAGGATAAGGCGCGAGCGTTCCTTGGTATGAAAATTTTGCAAAAATCGCTTGTCAATCTTCAGCAAGTCAAAATTTATTTCTTCCAAAACATTCAGCGAAGAATATTTACTGCCGAAATTGTCCAGCCAAATTTCAAAGCCGTTGCGTTTAAATTTTTCCAGTACGTCATAAATTTCTTGTCGATTTTCGCCGAGTGCGCGCTCTGTAATTTCTATGTTCAGCAAATTTTTTGGCAGGTTGTTAATCCTTAAAGCTTCCGACGCAAGGTAAGGCATATTTAAAAATTGAAAATCCAACGCGCTTAAATTTATTGACACCGGAACGATAGGGAAGCCGCGCTCCATTGACATTTTCATTTGTGAACAAATTTTTCTCAAAACAAAAACGTCCAACTTGTGAATCAAGCGGGCGTCTTCAAGCACTCCAATAAAATCTGCCGGCGAAAGAAAACCGTACTGCGGATCTTCCCAACGCGCCAGCCCTTCATAGGCGCAAATTCTGCCGTTGACTACGTGCACAATCGGCTGATAATAAACTTTGATATAATCGTTGGTTGCAGATTCATTGATACTTTCGACGATATGACGCCGCAATTTTTCACGCTTGCCGAGTTCATTATTAAAGTAAGCAAAGTGAACTTTTTCAGAATCTTTCACGGCTTCACAGGCAATTTCGGCGCATTCTTGAGCGTGCGCTGTTGTTTCGCCCTGTGCATTTGGAACAACATAAACGCCCGCCTTCATGATAATTTCTTCGTGTCGATTGAAAAAAGCTACAGCGTTTCTTACGATTTTTATTCGCCGCTCGACGTCCAAATTTCTTGCAACCAAAATAAATCTGTCATTGAAACACCTTGCAACGCAATATTCGGGAAAAGTTTCGGCGATAACGTCTGCAACGTGCGTAAGCAGGCGGTCGCTCTCGTCGAAGCCGTGCAAGTAGCTGAACGCGCGAAAATTTTTTACGTCAAAATGAATAAAGACAATTCCTTTTTTGAGTGCCTCCGCGTCGGACAAAATATTTTGCGAAAATTTTTTAAAGCAGGTCATACTCGGTAAGCCGGTTAGGGCGTCTTTTTGGCTTGTTTGTTCCATTATTTTTTTTGGCTCCCCTTATTTTTGCAGAAATTAAAATGCTCCGCTACTTGCAACTTCGGCATTGCGTTTCTCAAAGAAATTTATAAAATCTTCAACCGGCATTGGCTTAGCGTTCAAAAATCCCTGCCCGTACCGGCAACCTAAACTTAGCAACAAATTTTCTTCCTCGACAGTTTCAATACCTTCACAAATTACGCTCATTCCCAAAGATTGTCCCAGCTCAATAACTTTGCCCAAAATCTTTTTCATTTTTTGCGAAGAATCCGCGCCCGTTAATACAGACCTGTCAATTTTCATTACATCCATTGGCAAACTGCTTAACAAACTGAATGACGAATAGCCCGCGCCGAAATCGTCAACCGAAATTGTAAAGCCCATTGATTTTAAGCCGTTGATGATTCTTTGGGCGTTTTGTCGCGCAACTTTTTTATCGAAGTCGCCAAACATTGTTTCGGTTATTTCAAGTTCAATCAAATTGGGCGGCAGATTATATTTTTCGATAATCGCCCGCATTTTTTCCAAATAGCCGTCTTCAGTCATATGCAGGCGGGATTGATTAACCGAAATTGGTATAACTTCCTTTCCGGCGTCAAGGCGTTCTCTTTGAAGTTGGCAAGTTTTTTCCAAAATGTAATAATCGACTTGAATAACAAAGCCGTTTTGCTCGAAGAGCGGGATAAATTTACCGGGCGGCATAAATCCCAATTCAGGACTAATCCAGCGTATGAGAGCTTCCGCGCCGACAATTTTTTTGGTTTTAATATCGTACTTCGGCTGATACCACGCCTTAAATTCGTCGTTTTTCAGCGCGTCAATCATTCGGTTTTCAATATCGTGTTCGGTTGTCAAAATTTCTTCCAAATTGTCGTCAAAAATTTTTACTTCATTTGCGGAAATTTGTTGACAGGAGGTAACGGCGCGCCCTATCGCTTGTTGCACGTCAAGGCTTTCATCGTAGTTGCTTATTCCCGCCTTCATATGCACGACGATTTTTGCATTGGCGTCCGCCGTGTCCATGTAGCTGTACTTTTCGATAATTTTTGCCGCCCAATCTGCAATTATTGCTACATCTTCGGCTTGACAAAAGCAAATTAAGTGCCCGACGTCAATTCCTGCCGCCGTAAAAATTACATGCGATTCATTTTTTAAACCGTCCGCCAATGTATGAAATTGTTTATCGACAATTTTATGACCGGTGTTTTTTGTCATTACCGCGTTGCTTGCCATTGAAAAAACTGTAAAGAAAGTTTTGGCGTAGGGATTATTTTCTTGCAAATATTTAAGTGCAACAGGAACTTTCATTTCAAGCCACGCAACATTCGGCAAATTGTACCTTGAATCTGTATACGCCATTTTCTGCACAATTTCAAAATTTTTCTTGTTCATTTTGCGGCGGTAAATGTACGCGCCCAACGCCAAAATTAAAAATCCGAAAAAGAAAATGACTTTGAACGGGTTATCGTGAATAATTTTTTTCAGATTGAAAGGCGCGGAAATTTGGCGGTGTTTGTTAAGCATATCCCGCACCCAGCTGACGTCGATATGATTTATTTCCTTGTTGAGAATGTGCCAAAGTTTTAAATCGCCTTTGGAAAAAGTGCCTAGGCTTATCAATTCGCTGTAAGCTGAAACTGCGCCAACTTCCAAATCGTAAGTTTCGGCGGCGTCAATCAGCGCGTTGACACAATCCCGCGCAACGTAGGCAACATCTGCGCGACCGTCATTTACAGCTTTTAAAGTTTCTTCAATCGTTGGAAAGTACAAGATTTTTTCTTTGTCAAAATTCTGCTCAATGAAATCTGCCGTGTACTGCAAATTTTCACAGCACGCAACTTTTCCCTGCGCGGGTTCACCGTAATAATTTTCACGTGTTACCGGTACATAATCCCGCCGAAAATAATTTTGCGTAGGACGAATATTATATTTTTCTGCCCAGCTGAAATCACAAACCGAATCGGCAACAAAGTCAACTTCGCCTTTCGATATTAAATCCCGCGTTTCTTCAAAGGAATTGGTTGCAACAATTTCAATTTCAATTTTTAAATCGTCGGAAATTCTTTTGATAATATCCGGCAAAACGCCCGCCAATTTTCCCGCGTCATCAAGGTAAGCGTAGGGGTGTTGGTACAAAAAAATCGCCGTGCGCAGTTTTTTCTTTTCTGCCAAAAAATTTTTTTCGTCACGATTTAAAAGCAGCGGAAAACCTTCCTTGAGATTGTACTTGCGTTTCAGCGTGTCACGAATATCTGACTGGTCCAATAAAAGTTGGTCCATTGCCCAATTTAACCGGTCCAAAAGTTCTGTCCTGTCTGCGCGAACTGAAAGGCGGTAATTCTGCCTGTCAAAAAGCGCGTAGGTATTTTTAGCCTTGTTGTAAAAAAGCATTGCGTCAACGTAGCCGTCAACTTCGCCGCGGGCGTAAGCGTCAACAACTTCTTGATAAGTTCTGTAATTGGTAAAAGTGTATTGAAAACCTTCAGCGCGTGCAACTTCTTCAAGCCCGGGCGTATCGTAATTTGTGCGCACTCTTGCCAAATTTATTTGCGGCTTAATCTGATTTTCTTTAATTACCAGCTCCATTGGAAAACGCCCGACAACGTGATCTGTAGATTTTGCATTTATCAGCCACTTATGGTCGCCCGGCAAATTTGGGATTATGTCAATTTCGCCGCTGTTAAGTTTGTCCAAAAGGTCTGTCCAATCGTCGAAAACAATGTACTCAAATTCGCAGGGAACGTAATTTTCCAGAAATTCCATATACTCGTATCCGTAGCCGACGGTATGCCCCGGGCGGTCTTCTGACATGAAGCCGGTATTGACAACGTAGCCGACTTTTAGTTTTTCGTACTCTTTTTGAACGGGCACGCCTTCCACATTTGCAATACCGCTGAAATTTATCATTGAAGTAATTACTGTTGCCGCTAGCAAATTTTTTAAATTTTTTCTCATAAATTGGCGTGGCTGAAAATTCATTCGCCCCGCGTCTGCCTCCCGTTCTTTTTTGTGTTATTTTATCATATCGGTACACGCCGCGCAAAAATTTTTACGGCAGGAATTTTTTTTTATGTATCGAAAAATTTTTTATTATCTTTAGTATTTTTACTCAATAATTCGCGCAGATTGAAAAAAAATTTCGTATTAAATAGAAACGGGGTACAGCTTATGATATGGCGTTGTTTTGCGTCAATTTTTTTATTATTGACGATTGTACCAATTTTGAGCGGTTGCGGCACGCCGCGGGCGGGAACTCAAAAAAATTCTGATGAATATGAAAAAGTGCGCTTGGTAATGACTGCCAACGGTACAGAAATTGGAATTGAAAGTTTGACGGCGCGGAAATTTGCAGAATTGGTTTCAGTTGCAAGCGGCGGAAATGTTTCAATAGAATTTTACCCGAATGACGAATTAAACGGCGGCAATACAAATGAAGCCGTGCGCTCGTTGACTGAAGGCTCGGTAGATTTGGGCGCGTACGTTGCCGGTACAATGTCAATGCTTGACCCGCGTTTGGAAGTTGCAACCATTCCTTGGTCTTTTTCAAGTTACAAAGAAGCGCGGCAAGTTATCGACAGCACCGGCGGCGATTTTTACGCCAAAGTTCTTTCTGAATACGGCTTGATATATCTTGGCTCGACACATAACGCAATGCGGCAACTTTCCAGCAATGTAAAACCTATCCACAATCCGGAAGATTTACAGGGCTTGCGTATTCGTGTTTTGGGCGGCGAAGTTTACCGGCTTTTATTTTCAACGCTCGGCGCAACGCCTGTACCTTTAAGTTGGAGCGAATTAAATATTGCAATTCGTCAAGGTTACATTGAAGGGCAAGAAAACGGCTTTTTCCTCATGCGCTCCGGCAAGTTAAACGAAATTCAAAAATATATGACTGTTTGGAATTACCTTTATGAAAATTATCTTTTTGTAATTAACCGAAAAACTTTTGACCAGTTGCAGCCGAAAACTCAAAAATTGCTCCGTGACAAAATGCACGAGGCTTGCGAATGGAGCCGCGATTATCTGGAAAATACAGAAAGAAAAATTCGCGCCCAATTTGAAGAAGAAGGCTTGGAAGTCATAGACTTAACGCCGGAAGAATTAAGAGTTTTCAAAGAAAAAGTAAAACCCCTGCGCGAAAGTTTGAAGGAAAAGTACGGCGAAGAAGCTTGCAAGGCTTTTCTGATTGATATGGAAAAAAATTTTGAAAAGGATGATGACTTGTGAAGAAGAAAATTTACCACTTTTGCCTGTCAGCATTCTTGTACTTCATAGTTGCAAAATACGCGGGCTTGATTTTGATAATGCCGGATAAAATTTTTGGAGTTGCAACATTTTTACCGCCGATGTTGGGTTTAATGTGGGGACCGTGGGCAGCGGCGGGCGTTTACATTGGCGGAATTTTTTCAACGCCTGAATTTGCAAATTTCTTTTCGGCGAAACTTAGCGGCGGCGATTATTTTTTTATTTGGTTTAAAGGTTTATGGGTATTTTTGGTGGGCTTTTTGCCTTACTTTCTTTGGCACAAAATTTTGATTGACACAGACGAAAACGCGCCGGCTCTTCGAGTTCATACGCTGAAAAAATTTATCACAGTCTTTTTCATAACATTTGCGGTAACTTCAATCTTTCGCGGCTTGACGGCAAGCGCGGCAGAATTTGAAATGGTAACCGATTGGTTTTTTGCGGCAAGAAAAGCTACACTGCCAATTTTTATTTTCGCGTGTTTCGTCAACGATTTTTTCATTGCCGTTTTTTTAGATTTGGCGTGGTTTTTCTTTTTGGCAAGCAGCGGTTACACTTTGTACAACCCTGCAAAAATTATTGCCGCGCCGCCGATAAATCCTGACGACCATACAAATACCGAAACAAAACAAGCTTGGGTTATTGCGTTTTGGTTTTATTCACTTTTCCCCTTGGGCGTTTTTTATCTGGACAAATTCCAATTTTACGGTATGGATTTTATCAACGTTTGGCTTTTTTTCGTGGCAGAATGCCTTTCAATGGTTGATATTTATCTTGTGCTGATGTTGTATTTAATGTTGCGTCATCGCCGCTCCATAATGATGGAAGTTGTATTTTTGGTATCGCAGACAGTATTTTTATCTGCAACAGTTTTGGGCTGGGGAAGTTCGGTAGCAATGGGCGAAATGGTAACTTCGCACGCCAATGAATCCCTGCACGCAATGAGTGCTATTTGCCGTGAAAGATTGTACCGCACTTTCTTTTTGGTTAGGCAAGCTGTAAACGGTATGAAATTGCAAGCCTTAAATTCTTTGGAAAGTTACGAGCGTTTGGCTGATGATTCAGAATATCGGCGAAATTACCTTAACGAAATGAAGAAAAATTTCAATGCTATAGGGCTGGGAATTGACGGCAACATTTCATACTATTTGCGCTTTATTCCCGAAATTGAAGGAACAAGCGGCGGTTTCTCAATGCAAAGGGAAGAGGCGCGCTGGGAAGGGCAACTTTCAAATTTCAAGGAACGTGCGCCCATTGACCTTGCGCCTTATGATCCGGAAGATGTTCAAAATGTCGGCTGGTTTTACATTCCAATGAAGTCAAGAACTGCAACTTGGATTGAGCCTTACGTTGACGCCGTTACAGATTTTTATGTAATTTCCTACGTTGCGCCGCTTTTTCTTGAGGGAAAATTTATTGGCGTTGTCGGTATGGATATTGATTTTAATTTTATTATTCAAGAATTGCGCCGAATGTCCATTTACGATTACGGCTACGTTTATATTATGAATCGAAACAATTTGGTACTTTACCATCAAGATTTGCCGCAAGGCGCGGTTTTCCAACCCAATCCCGATTTTCAAGAAATTGAAATTTTTTTGACAAATGGAATGTGGCTTGGAATTGCAACGCCTTTAACCCGCGTCCATGAAGAGCGAAATAAAATAATGATGCACTTAGTCGCCGCAATAGTTTTTGTTGCAATGTTAATTTCGCTTGTCAGCATTTTCTTTGCGTCCAAGGCGATTAAACCTTTGGCGGGAATGACTGAAGCGGCGCGGCGAATTGCCTCCGGCGATTTAAACGTTAAAATTTCTTATGAATCCGGCAACGAATTGGGAATTTTGGTACGCAGTATAAAAGAAATGGCGGCGAAGTTGGAAATTTATGTTTACCGTGACAAATTAACCGGTCTTTTGAACGCGGCGGCCTATATCAGCAAAAAAGCTGAACTTGACGAACAAAGCAAATTAAATTCCGGCTTAAATTACGGCGTTGTTATTTTTGACGCCAATTTTTTGAAAAAGGTTAATGACAATTACGGGCACGAAGCCGGCAATGAACTTTTGCGCCGCGCTGCCAAAGTTATCAGCAAAGTTTTTGCCAACAGTTCAGCTTACAGAGTTGGCGGCGACGAATTTGCGGCAATTTTGGAAAATCAAGACTACGACAGGCGCGAAGAACTTTTAAAACTCTTCGATGAAGCAGTTGCAGCTGAAACTTTTACCGCGGCGGGCGATACGCTGAATTTGTCTGTTGCTCGCGGGCTCGGTATTTTTGAGCCGGGTATGGATTTTGCCGCCGTTTCCAAAAAAGCTGATTCTGAAATGTACTCTCACAAAGCCGCAATTAAAGCTAAATTCGGCGAAGAAGTACGTTAAACTTTTGCAAAAAAAATATTTTCTATTTAATATGAGGATATTTACTGCTATTAAGTAGCACTATAAAAACCAAAGAAAAAATTATCAGAGCCATTGCCCACTGAAAAGCCAAATCGTAATCGTTGGCTTGCACGGCTGAATAAATTGCAGTACTCATTGTTTGAGTAACGCCGGGGATATTTCCGGCAAACATTATCGTTGCTCCAAATTCGCCTAGTGCCCGCGTAAATGCTAAAACTGTTCCCGCCAAAATCCCAAATCTTGTATTGGGCAAAATTATTTTCCAAAAAATTTTCCATTCGCTAACGCCTAAAGTTTGCGCGGCGTAAATTATATTTTTGTCGAGTTGTTCAAATGCTCCGCGCGTTGTTCGGTACATCAGCGGCAACGAAACTACAACCGCCGAAATTACCGCCGCCTGCCACGTGAAAACCAACGATATATCGAACTGCAGTAAAAATTTTCCAATAAAACTCCTCTTGCCAAAAAATAAAATTAAAAAAAATCCTACCACCGTCGGCGGCAAGACCATTGGTAAAGTTATAAGCGCGTCTGCAATTCCTTTGAAGCGTTTCAAGTTCGCCACTTTGTACGCCAAAAAAATTCCGGCAAAGAAAGTGATAAAAGTTGCAGAAAGCGCAGTTTTTAAAGTTACTATCAGCGGGGCAATTTCCATTTTTTCACCCGTTCATTAAAATAATTTTTTCAGCCGGAAAATTTATAGAAATTTCGGCAGCTTTAATTTTCTGCCACAAATTTTTTTGAACTTCCCAACGAATTAAATTTTTGCCTGCGCGAAGCATCACGATATAAAAAAATGTGTCTTCAATTTCTTTGGCAACTTCAAAGGGAAAAACATTTTCGCCGGCAGTTGCATTTTCCAAAAAATTTGAATGAATCCCGACAAATTTTAAATCGTCAGGGATTTTTTTATTTAGCGTCAAAGTTATGTTCCAATCGGTCGCGAAAATTTTATTGGCGTCAATTTTTTTTGCGGCAGAAATATTTTTGCAGCCCGTCAAAGTAGCCGCGGCAACAGTTTTGGGATTTTTGAAAATTTCCTGCTTTGTATTTGCTTCAGAAATTTTGCCCTGCGACATTACAGCAATTTTATCTGAAAGTCTGAAGACTTCGCCGCGGTCGTGCGAAACTAAAATTGCCGCGCCGCCGTAAGATTGAAAAATTTCCTCAAGTTCCAATTCAAGCCGCCATTTCAAAAAATTATCCAGTGCAGAAAAAGGCTCATCCAGTAACAAAATTTCGGCGTGCGAACTCAAAATTCTTGCAAAGGCTACGCGCTGTTGTTGCCCGCCGCTTAATTCGCCGGGGTAGGAATTTTCTAAGCCGTTCAATTCAAAGCGTGCAAGATTTTCGCGCAGCTTTTGAATTTTTTCAGATTGTGAACCGACGGCGGCAAATAAAATATTTTCTGCAACCGTCATATTTGGGAAGAGTGCATAATTTTGAAAAAGATAACCGACGCGCCGAGCTTGAGGCGGCAAATTTATTTTTTTATCGCTGTCAAAAAGTATTCGCCCGTTCAAAATAATTTTGCCTTCGTCAGGCGTTTCAATACCGGCGATAGTTTTCAGCGTCATACTTTTACCGCAACCCGACGCGCCCAAAAGTGCAAAAACTTCATCTTGCACTTGAAAAGTTACATTCAATACAAAGTCGCGCAGATTTTTTTTAATCGATACTTCTAAAACCATATTTTTCAAAAATTTTCTTTGCAGTTTCAGCCGAAGTAAAATCTAAAAACTTTTTCGCCGCGTCAAGATTTTTTGTGTCTTTAATCACAGCCGCGGGATAAATTACCGGCTTATGAGAATTTGCGGGCGCGGTTGCAACAACTTTAACTTTGTCGGAAATTGCCGCGTCAGTTGCGTAAACAACGCCGCAATCTGCCTCGCCGCTTTCAACCCACGCCAAAACTTGCCGCACGTCAGAACCGTAAACCGCCTTTGCTTGTACCGCGTCCAAAATTCCAAAATTGTTAAAAATTTCTTCGCTGTACTGCCCAACCGGTACGCCCTTTGGCTCGCCAAGTGCAATGTGCTGAATATTTTCTTCAGTCAAATTTTCAAAGCCGGAAATATTTTTGTCGCTGTCATTCGGCACAATTAAGACAACTTTATTTTCAAGCAGATTTTTTCTTGTACCTTCAGCAAGTGCGCCGGCAGTTTCGAGCGCGTCCATTTGTTTTTGCGCGGCTGAATAAAATAAATCAGTACCGCCGCCGTTTTCAATCGCCTGTTGAAGTGCGCCGCTGGAGCCGAAATTAAAAATTACTTTGAAGTTGGGATTTTCTTTTTCAAATTCGGCGGAAATTTCTTTCATTGCGTCAGTTAAACTTGCCGCCGCTGCAACGTGAATTTCTGTTTGCGGATTGTCATTCGTGGCAGTACCGCCGCCGCAACCCGTTACCAATAAAGCCGCCGTTGCCATTACCATACCCCAAAATTTTTTCATAATAAAACCTCCAAAAAAATTAGACTGTCTCCCCAAGCGAATTGAAAAGGCAGTCCTTTTTCGCAAATTTTTAAAGCTACACCCTTAGAAATTGCCGCGCCAAAAATCTGCAGATATGTAAACTCCTTTTCAAAATGGAAGGCGGCGAAGTTTCCAACGCCACCCCGGCTGAATGTCATAGCTTAAAGCCTTAGACATTTTCGCTCGGAGAAATTTTTTCAAGCTAAGTCTACCATTGCGCCAAAAGTTGTACAGTGATATTTCTCACATACCCGCCAAATTAAATTTGTTAAAATTATCTGAAAAAAGGAGAGTGAGGACGTGGGCAGTATTTTAAAAAAATTTAAATATCTGATTCCCAAAGAGCGTTCCGCAAATAATCATCAGCAAACAAACGAAGGCGGGCGCGATTGGGAAAATATGTATCGTGATCGTTGGAGCTTTGATAAGTGCGTACGTTCGACGCACGGCGTAAATTGTACCGGTTCTTGCAGTTGGAATATTTATGTTAAAAATGGGCTTGTGGCGTGGGAAAATCAAGTTCACGATTACCCCGAAACTTCGCCTGAAATGCCGGATTTTGAGCCGAGAGGTTGTCCGCGTGGCGCGTCTTTTTCGTGGTATTTGTACAGTCCGCACAGAATCAAATATCCATATTTGCGCGGCGAACTTGCCGAACTTTGGCGCGAGGCAAGAAAAAATTTCCCTACCGCGTTGGAAGCGTGGCAAAGTATCGCCAATGATCCCGCTAAAATGAAAAAGTACAAAGAAGCGCGCGGCATGGGCGGATTTGTGCGTTCAAATTGGGATGAAGTTTCAGAATTGGTTGCGGCGTCTTTGTTGCATACTGTTCAAAAGTACGGTCCCGACAGAATTTTTGGCTTTTCGGTAATTCCTGCAAAGTCAATGTTGAGTTACGCGGCAGGTTTAAGATTTGTGCAACTTATGGGCGGCGCAGGTTTAAGTTTTTATGATTGGTATGCAGATTTACCGCCGGCTTCTCCGCAAGTTTGGGGCGACCAAACTGATGTGCCGGAGTCTTCAGATTGGTTTAACGCGAGCTATATAATTACGTGGGGTTCAAATGTTCCCTTGACGCGCACGCCGGACGCACATTTTTTGACAGAAGCGCGTTACAAAGGTACAAAGGTTGTTTCAATCGCTCCCGACTACGCAGAATCCACAACCGTTGCCGACACGTGGATAAATTTAAAAACAGGCAGTGACGCCGCCTTTGCAATGGCAATGGGACACGTCATTTTGAAAGAATATTATTGGGGCGAACCGGCGGAATTTTTTGTTGACTACGCCAAAAAATTTACAGATTTTCCATTTTTGGTAATTCTGGACGAAAAAGACGGCAAGTATCAGCCCGGCAGATTTTTAAATGCAAAAGACATTGGGCGCACTGATAAACACGCCGAAGTTAAACATTACGTAATTGACGAAATTACAAACAAACTTGTTATTCCAAACGGCACAATGGGCGACCGCTGGGACAGGCAAAACAAATGGAACCTGCGCGATGAAGATTCAGACACCGGCGAAAAGATTTCACCAAAACTTTCAATCTTAAAGGAAAAGGACGGCGTTGCAGAAATTATTTTGCCGTATTTTGGCAATGACAGAGGCAATAATTTAACTTTGACTCGCGCAGTTCCTGTAAAAAAAATTAAGACGGCTGACGGTGTGAAACTTGTTACAACGGTTTATGATTTAACTTTGGCTAATTACGGGATTGATACCGGACTGGGCGGCGAATGCGCAAATTCTTATGAAAATGACACACCCTACACTCCGCGTTGGCAGGAAAAGTTTACAGGCGTTAAATCTGATATGGTAATTCATACAGCGCGGGAATTTGCCGACAATTCTTTGAAAACTCACGGGCGCACAATGGTTATAATGGGCGGCGGAATTAATCACTGGTTTCATGCCGATGTTGTTTATCGCACGATTTTAAATTTGCTTTTATTCTGCGCGTGCGAAGGCAGGAATGGCGGCGGCTGGGCTCATTATGTTGGACAAGAAAAATTGAGACCTGCCGAAGGTTGGGCGCGTCTTATGACTGCTACAGATTGGCAAGGCGGCGCAAAATTGCAAAATTCCACTTCATATTTTTATTTTGCAACGGATCAATGGCGCAGTGAAGAAGTTGACACGTTGCCGCTTGTTGCACAAACTGAAAAGCCGCGTTATCGTCACCCGGGCGATTATAACGTTTTGGCGGCGCGTTTAGGCTGGTTGCCGAGTTATCCTACTTTCAATAAAAGCGGGCAGAAAATTTTTGACGAGGCAACGGCGGCAGGATTTGAAGGAATTGACAATATTAAAAAATTTGTCGCGCAGTCTTTGAAAAATAAGACTTTGCAATTTGCGATTGAAGACCCTGACGCACCGGAAAATTTCCCGCGCAATATGTTTATCTGGCGAAATAATTTAATTGGTTCTTCGTCGAAGGGACACGATTATTTTTTGAAATATTTGCTCGGTACAAAAAATTCACTGTTCGCAGAGGAAGAATCGCCAATTAAACCAACCGAAATAAAATTCCGCAGTAATTCAGAAATTGGAAAACCGGGCGGCGCGTTGGAAGGCAAATTAGATTTATTGGTTGATATAGATTTTAGAATGGCGTCAAGTGCGCTTTATGCTGACGTTGTTTTGCCGACTGCCACTTGGTACGAAAAAACAGATTTATCTTCAACTGATATGCATCCTTTCGTTCATCCTTTTCAACCGGCAGTAGACCCGCTGTGGGAGGCGCGTACCGACTGGGATATTTTCCGCACGCTTGCAAAGGCAGTTTCAAAAGTTGCCACTGAATCAAATTTCCCTGTGTACAAAGACGTTTTCGCCGCGCCTATTCAACACGACAGCGAAGGCG
>JAFSZS010000002.1 GCA_017455645.1 Selenomonadaceae bacterium
AATCATATTGAAGAAGTACGGGAATTGACGGCGGAAGAAAGACGCTTTTTTGAGCGGAAAAATTTTATATCGCCGAATTTTTGCGTTCAAACTCTTTACAAAGTTACGGGCAAAATTTCCCCAATGAACTTTAACCGCGCCGTAAAAAATTTGATTCCTGCAAAATAGGGTAAAATGATTAACGTTAAAAAAAATGTTAGGACGTGAAAAATTTGGAAATTACAGCTGCAGAGAAAAATATTTTGGGGCAGATTTACGGTAAATTTGTTTCAAGTTCGGGGTACAGTCAAAATCATATTGAAGAAGTACGGGAATTGACGGCGGAAGAAAGACGCTTTTTTGAGCGGAAAAATTTTATATCGCCGAATTTTTGCGTTCAAACTCTTTACAAAGTTACGGGCAAAATTTCTCCGATGAACTTTAACCGCGCCGTAAAAAATTTGGTTGCCGAAGATGAAAATTTCCGCGCCAATTTCTGTAATGTCGGAAGTCGCACGCTGAAAATTATTTTTGCCAATCGTGATATTATTTCTGAAATGGTTTTTCGTGTTTTGGAACTTGACGCTGACGAATTGGACGAAACTTTAATAAAAATTATGGAAGCTGACAGGCGGTTAAATTTTGACATTCAACGCGGCAGTTTGATTAGGTTTTCAATTTTTCGCACGGCTGAAAATGAAGCGGCTGTTTTGGTTACAATTTCGCAATTAATTTCCAGCCGTTTCAACAGTGAAGATTTTTTCAACGCGGTTTTTAAAAATATTCCTTACAAAAAATTTGAGCCGCGCACAACTTTGAAAGTTCCGCAACTTGAAAGTCGCGTTAAAGAATATTGGACGGATATTTTAAAAAATTTACCTGCGCCGGCGAAAGTTCCTTTTACCAAAAAAAATTCCGGCTCGTACAATGAAGAAATTTACCGCTTTAAAATTCCCGCAAATATTTTGTCTGACCTGCGCGAAAAGGCGCAAAATAACCGCGCTATGTTGATGACGATTTTGCAAACTGCGTGGGGCTTTTTACTGCAAGCCGCCAATAAAAATTCTGACGTTGTTTTTTGCCAACTTACCGAAAAAAAAGGCTTGCTGAATTTAATCCCCGTGCGCCTGAAAAATTCTCAAGATACGCTGCTTGAAAATATCGTGACGCAACAATTTAAGCAGTTGGTAGTTTCGCAACCTTACAGCTTTTTTGATTGGGCGACGCTTGAAAATTTGACTTCGCGCAGGGCAAATTTATTCGACCATTTTTTAAGCTTTTTGGATTTTAGCGCGGAGGAAAAAACTTTTTCGCAGGTAGCCGCCGCGCCGGAAGGTAAAATTGTGGAGCGTAATTCTTGGGACGCGCAGGGTATGCAGCTCGGCGTTTATTTTCAGTACGCAAATACCAATGTGGCAATTTCTTTTCGCTACGACAAAAACCAATTTTTCCAGAATACAGGCGAAAACCTTGCAAAAATTTACAATTTGATTCTGCGTCAAATGTTGGTATATTGGCACGCGCCCTTTTCAAAATTTTTGGCGAATATCGGGAAAATTGCCGCCGCAATTACCGACGCCGCCGAAACTCCAAACAAGGATGAGCGCAAAATTATTGTTGATTTTATCTACAAAAATAAAATTCTGCAAACTGAATCAACCGGCGCAATTCAAATGCTTATCGACAACGCCAAAATTTTTATGCAATTTGAAGGCGACAGGATTTTTGGCGATATTCTGGAAAAAAATTTAATCTTCGTTGTTGAGGGGAAATTGGCGCGCAGTTTGGACACGGGCGACGGCTGGTTTAAAGCATTGGATATTATTAAGGCGGGCGGCTGGATTAATGAAACTGTTTTCTTGCAGGACCGCCGCGCCGCAATTTCGGCTGAAGTTTTGACTGAAAAAGCAGTACTGCTGACAATCCCGCTTACAACTTTTGAAAGTGCCGCGCTGCAGAATCCCGCGCTTTATAAATCCTGCTTACGTCAAATTTCAAGCCAAATGGAAAAGTATCAAGTACTTTGGTTGCAAAGTTAATCGCTCAAAAATAAATTTGCAAACATTTTGTAACAGCGATTGTCTTTGTAGGGATTTGTTAAGCTGAAAGTTGCCACGGCTTTTTTTGCAACAAAAAAATTCCCGCACGGCTTGTCAGAAAATTTTTTGCGAATGGAAATATCTCCAATGCTGAAATTTTTATAAATTATCCCGCCGTAACTGAAATTGGCGTAAAATTTTAATTCGTCGTTGCGAATTTCTGTACTTACCGAAATATTTTCAATCGGCAGAATCAGCAACGATTTATTTTTTTCGGTTATGGTTGAAAGTTCAAGCCTGCGCGAATTGTCATAAAAAATAAAATCCGTTTTATCGAATCCGCAAAAATTTTCAATGTCAGACAAATTCCAACTGCCAAATTTTTTCCACGTTGAATTTTTGAAGTAAAAATTTTCCGGCTGAATTTTGTTTTGGGCGGGCGTATCTTCAAAATCAATTTCTACCACGTCCAAAATTTGCGCCTCGGTATTATCGGCGTAGGTTAATTCGGCGGCGGTTACGGCGTCTTCAATTTTTTCATCGTGCGAAATTGGGCGAATCCATTTGTTGGTTGCAAGTTCAATCCCCGCCACGCAATAATTTCCGTACTTTGAACTTTTGGCAAGAATCACGATTATTTTTTTCACAAATGTACAATCTCCATTCCGAAAACTTGAGAAAATTTTTCAGCAACTAATCGACGATGACAATTTTCCGGGCTTACTTCAGTGCAAAGCAAACAGTACCGAATTTCCGGCGAATCAGAATAATTTGTCAAAATGTGCGGGACAATTCGCCGCTCCTGCATTATCCTTTCAAATTCTGCAATGTAGTCTTGCCACGTGAGTATTTTTTCTTGATAATTTTTGAAAAGCTCCTTCGTCGGCGTAAATTTTAAATCGTGCCGGTACTCAATTCTTGAAATTCTTTTGAGGAAAAATTTTAAATCCGGAGCCTTGGCGAAGCCTGAAAGTTGCGTGTTGTTGAAAAGGCGCACGTCGATTAATTCTGTTACGTTGTGCAGCTCCAAAAGTTCAAAAAAAAGTTTCCGCGCTCTTCTTTGTAAAGCCGATTGTAAAAATTTTGGCGGGCGTGGAATTTTTTTTATTCATAAAATCACCTCGCGCAGATTTTTTTTTCATTCTACTACAAAGAATTTTGAGGCGCAATTTCAGTAAAAATTCATTGAAAATTTTCTGCAAATTTGAAAGGAAATTTCCCTGCAACGCAGAATAGAATTTTAAAAATTGTTGGAAAATAAATTATGGGAGCGTGTAAATATGGCAATTAACACAACAGGTTTTGGCGCGTATGATATTCGCGGGATTTACCCCGAAAGTGTCAATCAAGAATTAGCGTACAGGGTCGGCAGGATTTTCCCAAAACTTTTTGACGCCAAAAAAGTTGCCGTAGGTCACGATATACGCCTTACAGGTCCAACAATCGCCGACGCCTTGACGCGCGGGCTTACCGAGGCAGGCTGTGATGTTTTCGATATTGGGCAGTGCGGAACCGAAATGATTTACTTTGCTACCGGCTCAAAAGATTTTGACGGCGGAATTATGATAACCGCTTCGCACAATCCCAAAGAGTACAACGGTATGAAATTTGTTAAAAAGGGCGTTTTGCCCGTCGCACCTCAAACAGGCTTGCTTGATATAAAAAATGCCGTCGAAGATGAAAATTTTAACTGGTCTTTCAGAAAAGCTACCGGCTCCGTTTACAAAATTGATATTTTCCATGACTATATAAAAAAATTATTAAGCTACGTTGACTTGAAAAATTTTAAGCCGCTGAAAGTTGTTATAAATACCGGCAACGGCTCGGCGGGTCCAATTATCAATGAGCTTGAAAAATTTTTGCCCTTCGATATTGTCAAAATCAACAACAATACCAACGGCTTTTTCCCAAACGGCGTACCCAATCCGCTGTTGAAAGATTCTCGCGCAGAAACTGCAAAGGCGGTAATTGAGAGCGGCGCAGATTGCGGAATTGCATTTGACGGCGATTTTGACAGGTGCTTTTTGTTTGACGAAAAGGGCGGCTTTATCGAAGGCTGCTACATGGTAGGCTTGCTTGCAGAAAACTTTTTGAAGAAAAACAAAGGCGCAAAAATTGTTTGTGAGCCGCGCGCCCTTTTGAATACGCTTGACATTGTGGAAAAGCTCGGCGGCAAGGCGATTATTTGCCGTTCCGGTCATACCTATATGAAAGGCGTCCTGCGCGACGAAGATGCAATTTACGGCGGCGAAATGGCGTCTCATCACTATTTCAGAGATTTTTATTTTTGTGACAGCGGTATGATTCCTTGGCTTTTAATTTTGGAACTTTTGAGCCAAACTGACAAAAAACTTTCTGAAATTATGGCTGACAGAATTACCAACTTTCCAGTTTCCGGCGAAATTAATACCAAAGTTGCAGGCGTTGCCAAAGTCAAGGAAATTATGGCAAAAGTTGAAAAGATTTACGCGCCCAAAGGCAAGGTTAGCAAAATTGACGGCTTAAGCGTTGATTTTGAAAATTGGCGTTTCAGCTTGCGCGGTTCTGAAACTGAACCTTATATCAGATTAAATGTTGAATCTCGCGGCGATAAAGTTTTAATGGAAACTAAGCGCGATGAATTATTGGCAGTTATTAGGGGACAAGGGGAATAGGGTTATAGGGGACTAGGGAATTTTTAATCCCTATATCCCTGTATCCCTTTATCCCTAGAACCCTATTTTATGAAACAAAATTTAGAGGAGGATTTTTTAATGGAGAAGAAAAACGTTGTAAACCTTCCGTCGTTAATCAGCGATTATTACACCCTCGCCCCCGACCCCGAAAATAAAACTCAAGGCGTTGCATTCGGTACTTCAGGACACAGAGGTAGCTCCAAACTTCACAGCTTTAACGATACGCACATTGCCGCCATTGCAAAGGCTGTAGCTGAATATCGCAAAACTGAAGGCGTAACCGGTCCTTTGTACATTGGCGCAGATACTCACGCACTTTCCGAACCCGCGCTCCGCACTTGTGTTGAAGTTTTGGCGGCTAATGACGTTGAAATTATTTTGCAGGAAGATTTTAAACCCGTTCCAACGCCCGTTGTTTCAAGAATTATTTTGGCGCACAACTACGAACGTAAAGAAGCTAAAAAAGCTGACGGTATTGTTATTACGCCTTCACACAATCCACCAACTGACGGCGGTATTAAATACGACCCGACAACCGGCGGCCCTGCAAGCGCAGAAACTACAAAGATAATTCAAAACCGCGCCAACGAATTAATCAAAGAAGGCGTTGACAAAATTAAACGTATTCCTTTTGAACGCGCAATTAAACTCGACAACGTACATTTTATGGATTATATGAAACCGTACGTTGACGCACTCGCCCGCGTTATCGATATGGACGCCGTTATTAATTCCGGCTTGAATGTTGGCGCAGACCCGCTCGGCGGCAGCGGTATTTTCTACTGGGATTTGATTAACGAAACTTACAAAATTAAAAATCCAATTAAAGTTGTCAATCCTAACATTGATTATACTTTCTCATTTATGCCTCCAGATCACGACGGCAAAATTAGAATGGACTGCTCTTCGCCTTTCGCAATGGCTAATTTAATTGCTCTCAAAGATAAATATGACATTGCATTTGGCAACGATACTGACTATGACAGACACGGCATCGTAACGCCGCAGGGCTTGATGAATCCTAACCATTATTTGGCGGTTGCAATTCGCTATTTGTTCACACACCGCGACGGCTGGAGCAAAGACGCAATGGTCGGCAAAACTTTAGTTTCAAGTTCATTGATTGATAAAGTGGCGGCTGATATTGGGCGCAAACTTTGTGAAGTTCCTGTCGGCTTTAAATGGTTTGTTGACGGCTTGTTTGACGGATCAATGGGATTTGGCGGCGAAGAATCTGCGGGCGCGTCCTTCCTCTGCAAAGATGCTAGCGTTTGGACAACCGACAAAGACGGTATTATTATGGACTTGCTCGCCATTGAAATTACCGCTAAAACCGGCAAGAATCCTTCTGAACACCACAAAGAACTTACAGACAAATTCGGCACTTTCTACTATGCACGTAAAGACACGCCTGCAACTCCCGAACAAAAATCTGCACTCGGCAAACTTTCGCCGGAAAATCTTAAAGCTGATACATTGGCAGGAGATCCAATTACCGGCAAATTCACAAAGGCTCCCGGCAACGGCGCATCTATCGGCGGCTTGAAAGTTGTTACAGATAAAGGCTGGTTCGCAGCGCGTCCTTCCGGTACTGAAGATATGTGCAAAGTTTACGCTGAAAGTTTTGTTAGCGAAGACCACCTCAAACAAATTCAAAAAGAGGCTCAAGATATTGTAGCGTCCGTCGTATAAAAAAAATTTTGCAATACTTTTGATATTGCAGGGAAGTCTCTCGTTACGGCGGGGGACTTTTTTAAAATAAATTTTTAGGGGATTAACTTAATGAAAGTTTTACTGATTAACGGCTCGCCACATTCCAACGGCAATACCGCCGCCGCCCTTAACGAAATGATTAAAATCTTTGAGGCTGAAGGCGTCGAAACAAATTTGGTACAAGTTGGAAATAAAGCCGTGCGCGGTTGCGTTGCTTGCAGAAAATGTTTTGAAACCGGCAAATGTATTTTCAACGATATTGTAAATGAAGTTGCGCCGCTTTTTGAAGAGGCTGATGGCTTGGTAATTGGCGCACCGGTTTATTACAGTTCGGCGGCAGGTACTGCAATTTCTTTTATGGACAGATTATTTTTCAGCACAAGTACAAAATTTGATAAGACTATGAAAGTTGGCGCGTGCGTTGTAATTTCAAGGCGCGGCGGCTCCACTGCAACTTTTGACGAACTTAACAAATATTTTACAATGACTCAAATGCCGGTTGCCTCCAGTCAATATTGGAATATGGCTTACGGGCGTGAACCCGGCGAAGTTTTACAGGATGCTGAAGGTATGCAGACAATGCGCACGCTTGCCCGCAATATGACTTTCTTAATGAAAAGTATTGCGCTCGGCAAAGAAAAATTCGGCTTGCCTGAAAAGGAAAATTGGACACCTACTCATTTTATTAGATAGGGTTCAAGGGAACTAGGGATATAGGGAAAATTTAAAGTCCCTATATCCCTGTAACCCTATCTCCCTCAAAACTGACTGAAAGGAAGTTTTACAATGGCTTTAACTTTAAAAAGCGGATTCACTTTTGACTATGACAATCTTTTTGGCGAAGGTAAAGTTACTCAAGCCGACCTCGACAGCTACAGCGAAGACCTCAAAAAAGCTCACGAGGCTATGAAAGTTATGAGAGAGAGCGGCTTTATTAAGGCGCACCTTTCCAAAGACGGCACGACCGAAAAAGTTTATTTCTCCAAACTTCCCTACATTACCGAAGAAAACGGCAAACTTAATCTTAATTCGCCCGCAAGTATCAAACGCCTTCACGATTTTACCGAACACCTCCGCAACAATATTGACGTTGTAATTTCTTTAGGTATCGGCGGCTCTTTCCTCGGCAACAAAGTTTTGTTTGACATTTTCGCCGGCGAATTTTGGAACGCCAAAACTAAGGAAGAACGCAACGGCTTGCCGCGCGTTTATTTCAGCGGTCAAAATATCGATTCGCGCAGGACTGCTGATATTATCAATCACGTTAAATTTATTGCGGGCGTTACAGAATCGCACGAAAACCGCAAAACAAAAGTTTCTTTAATCTGTATTTCAAAGAGCGGCGGCACCCTCGACACAATGAGTAACTTTATGGTTATTTACGACGCCCTCAAAAAATGCGAAAATATCGAAATTGAAATTGTTGCAGTTACCGACCCCAATATGGAAAAGAAAACAATTTTGAAACAGCTTGCAGTTGACAACGGCTGGCAACAATTCGCAGTTCCGGACGGCGTCGGCGGGCGTTTCAGCGTTTTTTGCGAAGTTGGCTTAGTTACAGCCGCGGTTATCGGTATGGATATTGAAAAATTCCTTGAAGGCGCGCGCGATATGGACGAAGCTTGCAAGAATGAAAATCTTTTTGAAAATCCCGCAATGCTTAACGCCGCGCTGAAATTTGCCGCTTATCAAAAATACGGGCGCAATATGGAAGTTATGATGCCGTACGGCGATTATCTTAAATCTTTGTCCGAATGGTACATTCAACTTTTGGCAGAATCGCTCGGCAAACAATTTGACAAAGACGGTAAAGAAGTTTGCTACGGTCGCACGCCGCTTGTCGCCGTCGGTACAACTGATATGCATTCACAAACTCAACAACATCAAGAAGGCGCGCTTGATAAAGTTGTTCAG
>JAFSZS010000230.1 GCA_017455645.1 Selenomonadaceae bacterium
AAAGTTGCTCAAGTACCGCGTCATATTGCGGATTTGAATAACCGCTGCCGTTTTGCGGGTTGTTGCCGTTGATATTTGTTTTCCAGTACCAACTCAAGAAAATTTCGGGGTCGCCGGTATTCGCCGTCGTAATGTTTGAAATTAATAAATCGTATTCGCCCTTAATCCCCATATTGTCAATCAAGTTATAATCGACGGTGTTAATTTTAATGTCAAAGCCGAGTTTCTTTAAATCAGCTTGAACGGCTTCAGCATACAGCGGCAATTCTGCGCGAGAATTATAAACTACAAAATCAAGCGTCAAATTTCTGCCGTCCTTGTCTAAAATTCCGTCGCCGTCTGAATCAGTCCAGCCCGCTTCAGTCAAAAGTTGTTTGGCGCGCTCGGGATTGTAAGCATTGGGGTCTTGCAACTGATTAAAACCGTAATCTAAGGAAGGCGGCACGGGAGCTTTACCGGGTATGAATGTACCCTTCAATAAAATATCGTTGTAAGTTTCACGGTCGCAGCCGGAAATTAAAGCCGCCCTAACGTTTGAATCGCTCAAAATGTGGTCGGGATTCTGATTAAGTCTAGCCAAAACTACGCGCAGTGAGGAAATTTCGTCAATGTGGAATTTGTCATTGTTTTTGAAAATGTCAATATCGCCCGCGGCAATATTCACGGCAACGTCAACATCGCCGGCTTGCAGAGCCATTGCGCGGGTATTGGGGTCGTCAATGGAGGGAATTTCAACTGTAGGGTAGGGAACTTCGCCCGCCCAATAATTTTCATTGCGTTTCATTACGGCGCGTTCTTTCACGAAACTTTCAACAGTGTAAGGACCGGTACAAATTGGACCTTCGCTTGAAAAATTTCTGCCGGCTTGTTCTGCGGCAACGTCAACAATTATGAAAAGCGGGTCTGCCAAATAACCGGGCATACCGGGCAACGGCTTTGTAGTTTGAATGATTAAATTTTGCCCGTCCGCGTCCATTGAAACATATTGAAAGAAAGTTGCAGCGCGGGTATTTTTTGCAAAGGCGCGTTCAATTGATTGTTTAACCGCGTCTGCAGTCAAGGCGTCGCCGTTTGAAAATTTCACGTTGTCACGAATTTTAAAAGTCCAAGTTAAATGATCGTCACTTACACTCCAACTTTCGGCAAGCCACGGCTGAATATTCATTTTTTCATCAAATTTGGTTAAACATTCGCCGAGACCGTAACGCATAACTACCCAGCCGAAATAATTTTGAGTAGGCTCCAAAGTATCTGCAAAATTTGTTACACCAACTTTTAAAACGTTCGGGTCGCCGCCTTTTGAAGTACCGCCGCCCGTATCATCGCCGCCGCAACCGGTAAATAAAATTCCTGTTGCCGCAACCGCCGCCAAAAGTTTTTTCCATTTAAAAAGCATTTTAAAAACTCCTTTATAAAAAATTTTTTTAAAACATATTGACAAAAATAAATATGTTGGTTATCATTCGGAAAAATATATTTAAAAAATTCAATGTAAGGTGATTCAAATGCAAGATTATTCTGAAGTTGCCCAAATTTTCAAGGCGTTTGATGATGAAAAGCGTTTGCATATTTTAGATATGTTGAAAGACGGCGAAAAGTGCGCCTGCGTCTTGTTGGAAAAAATGCAGATAAGTCAGCCGACGCTTTCGCATCATATGAAAATCCTTTGTGATTCGGGAATTGTAAACGCCCGTAAAGAAGGCAAATGGATTTATTATTCAATCAGTGCGAGCGGCAGTAAAGTTGCCATCGACTGGTTAATTAACCTTGTTGTAAAAAATTCTACAAATTACAATATCAGTGCTTAAAATTTTTTTAACTTGATATATCGAAAAAAATAAATATTTACTAAGTTTAGGAGAAAAAATTATGTTTGAAAACGAATTTTTAAAACACGTAGCCACAGAATTTGCAAAACTTTTCGGCGAACTTTTAATTTTGTTCGTTGGAATAAGTTTTATAGTGGCGTTGTTGCAAGTTTATATTTCGCCCGCAAAAATCAAAAAATTATTGACATCCGATAAAAAAGTTGTAAGCGGAATTTTTGGCTCATTGCTCGGCTCGGTAACGCCGTTTTGTTCCTGTTCAACCATTCCCGTGCTTTCAGAATTATTAAAAAGCGGTGCGCCATTTTGCGGCGTGATGTCATTTTTGCTTACTTCGCCGGTTTTAAATCCTGCGATAATCACAATGTTAATTGCGTTTTTTGGATTGAAAGCCGCCATTTTTTACGCGGGATTTGTACTTTTACTTTCAATCAGTTTGGGGCTTATTCTTGATAAATTTGAATTTGTCAGCGAAGTAAAAACTTTGGAAAATAGCGGCGGCGGATGTTGTTGCTGTAAAAATTCTTGGGAAAATCTGGAAGGCAATTTTTTTCAGAAACAAGTTAAAGCTGTAAAAATTGCCGCCAATAATTCCGGCGCGTTGTTTAAAAGCGTTTTGCCTTACCTTTTGATTGGCGCGGGAATTGGTGCATTTATACACGAGGTTATCCCTACAGAATTACTTAGCAATTTTGCGAACCAAAATGAATTTTGGGCGATACCACTTGCCGCCGTTGCCGGAATACCTATGTACATTCGCGCAGAAACTATGATACCTGTTGCAAGTATTTTAATGTCAAAAGGCGTTGCGCCCGGAATTGCCATTGCGTTAATCATTGGCGGCGCGGGTGCAAGCTTGCCTGAATTATCTTTGTTAAGTTCAATGTTTAAGAAAAAAATGCTTGCCGTGTTTGTCAGTTGCGTTTTTATGGTTGCCGTTGTCACGGGCGTTGCATTTAATTTCATTCTGTAAAATTATTCTTGACGTGGATCTAAAACGTCGCGCAGGGCGTCTCCCCACAAATTAAAAATCGCCACTACTATAAAAATCGCCATACCGGGATAAATCATCAGCCAAGGCGCAGTTTGGATATATTGCCGCCCTTCGTTCAGCATTAATCCCCATTCCGGCGTTGGCGGTTGTGCGCCAAATCCCAAAAATGACAAACCCGCAATTTCCATCATCATTGTGCCAATATCCATTGCGCCGGTTATAACAATCATTGGTAAAACATTTGGCAGAATGTGCCGCCGCAAAATATTTATCGTCTTTGTGCCGTTGACTTGCGCCGCAATTATAAAATCGTTGTTACGCAATTTTATAACCAAACTGCGAACAAGCCGCGCATATTTCGCCCAACCGACAATTAACAGCGCAATGATTGTATTTGCGATTGAGCCGCCCAAAATTCCTGCAATGGCAATAGCCAAAACTACGCCGGGAAATGACAACATCATATCTGCAAGCCGCATTAAAACAATTTCAACTTTGCCGCCGAAATAGCCCGCCGAAATTCCAACTACAATTCCGACAATCGCCAATAAAATTACAAGACAGATTGTCATAAAAAGCGAAACTTGCGTACCGGCGATTATTCTTGACAAAGTGTCACGTCCTAATTTATCAGTGCCGAGCAAATGTTCAGCTGAAGGCGTTTGTAAAACATTTCGCATATTGCCGTCATACGGGTCTTGCGGCGCAAGGTAGGGCGCAAATATCGCCACGAACAAAATTAAAATTACAAGCAAGCTGTAAAACGAAAATAATTTGTGCGTCTTTATAAATTCCAATTAAAAATCTCCCTTCAGTCGATTTTAGGGAATAGTGGCTAGTGGGTAGTGGATAGTAAATAATTTTTTCTATTCCCTATTCCCTACTCCCTATTCCCTACTCCCTATTCCCTACTCCCTATATCCCTACTCCCTATATCCCTTTCTAAGTTTTGGGTCAAGGTAAGAGTAAGATAAATCTACCAAAAAATTTATGAACATATACGCAACCGCTATCCAAAGTACAAATCCTTCAATCAGCGGATAATCCCGCATCATTATTGCGCGTACCGCCATATTTCCAATTCCCGGCCAGCTGAAAACTATTTCGATAACTGCCACGCCGCCCAGCAACCAGCCGATTGACATTCCCAAAAGTGTTATCAGCGGCAAAACTGCATTTGGCAAAATGTGTTTCCATAAAATTGCACTTTCGCTTAAGCCGCGCGCCCGCGCTCCAATTACGTAATCTTGATGAAGTTCATCCAAAATTACCGTCCGCACTTGTCGAACATATTTTGTTGATTGATAAATTGCCAAAGTTATTGCCGGTAAAATTATTCCCTTCAAAGTTACAGTTGAACTTGCTATTGGAAACCAGCCCAATTTTAAGCCGAATATGTAAAGTAAAATTAAGCCCAGCCAAAAATTTGGCATTGAAACGCCGATGAATGAAAAAAATCTAACCAAATAATCTTGCCACTTGTTTTGATTGACTGCCGACCAAATACCCAGCGGCAACGAAATTATCAGCACAAAAATTATCGTCGTAAAAGCCAAAAGTACCGTGCCGACAAATCCTTCTGAAAGTTTATCAAAGACAGGTTTTTTCGCAGAATAACTCATTCCCATATCGCCGTGCAAAATTCCAACTACCCAATTTCCGTACTGTACAAGAAACGGTTTATCTAGTCCCAATTCTGCGCGAGTTTTTTCCAAAACTTCTTCAGAAACGATTGTATCAGCAGATTCTAAAAGCATCGCAACGGGGTCGCCGGGCGCAAGGTACGCAAGGCAAAAAGTTAGAAAACTTACGCCAATTAAAGTTATCAGCATTTGTAAAAGCCGGTTTGCCAATCTGTTCAAAAATTCCACTCCCCAAAATAAAAAAAATCCGGTATGACCGGAATTTTGCGCACGAAAAGACGCGCCAAAATCCCCTTCCTGTCGCTCGCAGGTCTGACGGTGATTGTTAATCAGGCAATTCTCCTGGCTTCAGGTCAATGCTCCTCTGCGCCTTCTCAAGCTTACGCCCAATGACATATTTGCAGATTTGCTCGCTGTTACAGTGGCGGGACCGCTTCGGCTTGTACCGAATTCCTTATTGAGTCTTTCGACACCTAATCCAATCTATATTCAATTTTCAATAAGTCCAATTTTAGCAACCGCGGCTTGTAATGTCAACGCAGTTTTAAAATTATCCGGCATTTGCAAGCTTTTTGACAAAAAAATATCGCCTGCTATAATACAGGCGTTGCCGCAACCACTCTGGTAACAGAGGGGAGGTGGTATGAATGGACATCTTGTTCGATATATTAAAAAGCGTCGGAGCGGGCGTAATTGCAAACCTCATTACTCCACACGTTCGCAAGTGGCTTGACAAACTTCGTAAGAATCTGCGGTAACAAGCCCAAAAATCGCGCCGAATAAGCGCAACCCCTAAGTCGTCGTCGGAAAACGGCTCAGGGGTTTTTGTTTGCGCCCGTGATATGATGGATTTCTTGTTCGATATTTATCTATATTCACGCTGAAATATTACCACGCACTTAAAATTTTTGCAAGTACTTTATTAAAAATCAACACTCGGCAGATTTTCCACAATATCCAGCGTCTTCAAACTAACTGTGATACAGCTCAAAATCAAATCTAAAATGTAGCGCGGCTTGTTATGTTCATCGCACCAATCGTTGGGATTGTTCGTTATGCCGCTTGCTTTGTCTGTTTTAATCTGGTAGCGGTCAATAATCCATTCAAGCGGCGAACGCCCATTTACCACGTACTCAAACGCTCGCGCAGGAATATTTTTTATTGTGATAAACTCGTTGTAAATCAGCGCGGTTTTATCTTTGCTAAGGCGCAACTTTTCAACGCGGTAATTTTCGCCGGTCTGTATCACTTCAACATTTGCCGCCGGTTGCCGCTCGTAGTTTAAATGAATTTCTGCCAATTCCCGCCCTGCCTTCGCAAGTTGCCAAAATTTGCGCGGTTCATTCACTAAAAAGATTCTCGGCAAAGATTTTTTCAAGTCCGCTGAAAATTTCTCCCTGTAACTCGGCAAGTGCAAAAAGCCATATACATAATAAAATATATCTTCCTTCGTTACAGCGTCGCCATACATCAGCCGCGCTTGATTTAAGATAAAATCTGTAACACCGTCCTGCCGCGTGTATGTTTCCATTCCTGCAAGCTGAATATTGCCGCCTTTATCTGCCACCTTGTACCAATACAGCGGGAAACATTGCCCGTTGAATTGAAATTGCCGTTCAAAAATTTTATCTACAATGAAAACTGAAATATTTTTATTTTCGCCGCTCTGTACACAAATTAAAAGATTTTCTTCATTGCCGATTGGAAAAATTTTTTTCATTTGGTACATCATTTCAATCAAATTCTTATCATAATAAAAATTTTGTTTGCAAAATGGACGGTACATAGTTTCAAAAATTTTATTGGCGTCAAATTTATATTTAGTGCCGCGTTGTTTATTTTGTTTAGTTGCACGTGTCCAGATAATTTTTGTTGAATCAATATTTTCTGAAGTATTGTTATTATAAAAATCAATCGTAGACTGTATATTTTTTTCAAGTTCAGTTTTTGAAAAATTAAAACTCCAAGAATCACGATTTGTATTTAATCCATTTGAATTAACAACAAAAAAAGATTGAGCCGCCGCGTCAAATTTCTTGTCAGGTGCAAGCGGCAGAAAAGTTTCAAAGTCGTTGCCGCGTTGGTTAATCCAGTCGCCTTTTTCATTCGGTACAATAATTTTAAAATCGTCAGTCAAAACGGTTTTCAAGTTTTTAATCTTAGCAAGTTTTTCGTCACGGCTAAGATAATCGCCAATATCGCAGTAAAAAATTTGCGCCGGTGTAGTTTCAGCAGGATTTTTAACAAGAATAGTAATTGCAATAGGCGCACGGCTGCCACTGTCAAAAATATTTCCCGCCTCCTTGCGTCTAACTTCGCCTTGAGTGCGAGCATTGCCGCGCAAATTAAAAACATAAATGCTAGAAAATTCATTGGCAAAACAATTTCGCAAGCCGTCCATAGCCGCGCCGTCAAGCCAGCCCGCGTTAGTCACAAATGCAATAATTCCGCCGCCGTCGATTCTGTCAGACGCCCAACGAAAAGCCTTAATATAGCTGTCGTAAAGGGAATTTTTATTTGTGGCGGCAGTGCCAGCGGCGTAAGTATCGGCGATACGTTTTTCAAGTTTTTTGTAGGAAGTATTTTGGGCGTTATCATTGGCGGATTTTTGACCGACGGAATAAGGCGGGTTGCCGACGATAATTTCAATTTTAGTATCGAGTTGCTTTTTAATGAGAGCGGAATTTTCGCGCAGAGGATTTTCAAAGTTGGAAAGATAAATATTTTTATTTTCGGCGTTTTCGTAGCTTTGAAAAGTATCAGTTAAGCAGATGCCGTTGAAATTTTGATATTCATCAGTAGCGGCGACACTGTGAAAAGAATTTTCAATGTTAATAGCGGCAATGTAATAGGCAAGCAAAACAATTTCATTGGCGTGCAATTCGTATTGATATTTACGCAAAAGGTCTTTAGGCTGAATCAAGCCGCTTTGAATCAGGCGAGTAATAAAAGTGCCGGTGCCTGTGAAGGGGTCGAGAATGTGAACATTTTCATCAGAAATAGAGCGGTGAAATTCCTTTTGCAAAACGTCATTAACCGAATTTAAAATAAAATCGACGACTTCAACGGGCGTGTAAACAATACCGAGTTTTTGAACGGTTTTTTCAAGAGCAATTCTAAAAAAGTTGTCATAAAGGCGGCGGATAATATCTTGACGTTGCGAGTCATCGCCCATATTGCGGCAACTTTCTTTTACGTCGTCATAAAATTCTTTGAGTTTGGCGCGGTCGTTTTCAAGTCCGGTTTTATCGAGTTGGTACAAAATTTCAGTCATCGACTTAGAAACGGGATTATTCTGTACAAAAGATTCATTTTCAAAAAGAGCCTTAAAAACGGGGCGGGTAATTAAATGTTGCGCCAACATATCAACGGCTTCTTGTTCAGTGATTGACGGGTTAATAATTTTGTGTAAATCGTCAAGGAAATTTTTGAAGGCGGCGGCTTGCGGCGAATCTTTTTGGGCGATCATTTCGTTAATATATTGAGTGTGATTTTTAACAATTTCGGCAATGTTTTGCGCCCAATGCCACCAATAATGCCTGTCCCCTACGCTGTCAACCATACGTGCATAAATTTTATAAGCCCAATCTTCAAAATCAAAGTCAAGCGTAAGTTGAAAATCATCTGCGGGAGCGTCCACAATAATTGGCGAATCGTCATCTATTGGCGGTTTAGGCGAATTACTTTCAAGGCGCATTTTAATTTGTTGAATGTAAATATCAAATTTATCATCGTGCGAGCGAATGGCGTTTAGTACGTGCCAAATTTCTTTAAAATCGCTGCCGGCAAGTGCAGTATCAGGGTCTTTATCCATAGGAATAATCACGGGAATAATAATGTAGCCGTAATTTTTATCTTTAGAAATTCGCAGGGCGCGTCCTACGGCTTGAACAATTTCAATTTGCGAACGTTTAGGCGAAAGAAAAATAACTGCGTCAAGGCTGGGAACGTCCACGCCTTCAGAAAGGCAACGCACATTTGAAACGATTTTACAAAGATTTCCATCAGTGTTTGTTGCCAAATTATGAAGTATTTCTTCACGGTCTTTAGCGTTAAAATTTGTGCCGTCAATGTGCGTAATTTCAATATTTACAAAATTGCTTTTTTGTTCCGGCGTCATATCCTCAAAAAATTTTTCTTGAATACGTGAATATTTTTCTGCGTAGTCTTTAGAGGCTTTGATACTTTGACAAAAAGCAACGGCTTTATGCATAAATCCCGGGTCTTCGTCTTTGAGTTTTTCGGAATATCTGCGCGAGCGTTTTGAAAGAGTGCTGATACAACCGGCAATTTTCAAGGCGTCATCAGTAGAAATTGCGCTGCCTTTTTCAAGAATTAATTTTTTCAATGCAGGCGGCAAAAGTTGTTCGTGAATAGTAAAAACTAAAACTTTGTAAGGTGAAAGGCAACCTTTATCAATGGCTTTTCTGAAACTGATTCTGAAAAATTCTTTGCCGAAAATATTTTCATCGTCCATTGACCAAATATTTAAATTTTTATCGGGTGCAGATTTTTTAGCTTCTGAAGTAAAAAGTTTTGGCGTTGCCGTCATATAGAGGCGGCGTTTTGAAATTATTTTTTTGTTGTCGTGTACCTGTGAAAAAATTTTATCTTTTTTGCCAAAACCGGCGGTGCGGTGTGCCTCGTCGCAAATTACCAAGTCGAAATTTAATTTGGCGTCGATAACGTTTTCAATGGATTGGTAAGTTGAAAAAATAACCGTCATACCGAAATTGCCCTTGCGATTTACGGCGGCTGAAATTTCTTCCGGCTGATTTGTAACGGGAATTTTCAGCATTACATTTTTAATTGGGTCGTCATTGTTTGCAACAGTTTCATCACTGCAAACGCAAATGGCGCGTATGGCGTCGGCAGAAAAATCTGTCCATTCATTGAGAGTTTGCTTGACGAGTGAAAGGGACGGCACTAAAAATAAAACTAAGCCGCAATTTTGAGTTAAATCTTCGGCAATTCGCAAAGAAGTAAAAGTTTTGCCTGTACCGCAAGCCATTATTAACTTGCCGCGTTCGTGCGTTTGAAAATGTTCGTGCGCGGCGTCCAACGCCTCAACTTGATATTCGCGCAGGTTTCTTGAAAATCTTACAAATTCGCCCGCGTCGAGTTTTTCCCAGTCAACGGCGGCATTTCGTAAATCTTCCATACCAATTTGAATAACGGGCGGCGTTTGATTTTCAAACATTTTGGCGGCGTTGTCAGTGAAGTTGTCAGACGTTGAAATAAAAATACGCAGTGAAAATTTTTTGCCGTTAAAAGTCCTGCCACTGTTTGAAATGAAAGAATCGACGGCGGCTTTTTCAATGGTAGTATTTTCAGCGTAGAATTTGCACTGAATCGCCCAAAATTCGCCGCTGTAAGTTTTGGCGACTAAGTCAATACCTAAATCTTTTTCGTTGCTAAATTCCTGCCACAGCATAACTTTTTCAATTTCGCCGCGATAATTCAGAGGCAGAAAATTTTTCATTAGTACTTCAAATTTTTTGCCTTTTTCAATTTCATTTTCTGAAGTGTTTCTGTAACTTTCCAAAATTTTTTCTAATGCTGTCATATTTTTACCTTTCTTGAATTAAATAAAATTTCTGAAATTTTAATCCTTTGCCGCGGCTTTTTCAACATTTTAACGCGCTGTGATATAATTTCGCAAAAATTTAAATGGAGTGATTGACAGTGCAGGCTTTTCACATTTTGAGGACGAGGCAAGAAAATTTTTTTATGTACGATTTTGAAAAATTGGTTGCATTAATTTCTGCGTTGAAGTGGCGAGAGAAAAACGGCGAAATTAAACTCGTAACAGACAAACGCGGCGCAGATTATTTGGAACAGTGCGGGATTTCGGAGGCGTGGAATGAAATTGAAATTTCGCTTGATGAAATGGATTCTTTGAATTGGGACGAAAAAATTTTTTGGGCGGGGGCGAAAATCTTTGCACTGTCGAAACAAAATGCGCCGGTTGTTATGATTGATTTAGATTTTATTGTTTGGCAACATTTGGACTTTCAATCTTACGGCAAAAATATTGCGGTGATTCACCGTGAAAAAGTTGGAAATTTTGTTTATCCCGGCAAAGAATTTTTCCGCTTTAAGGACGGCAGAAATTTTCCGGCGGCTTTAAATTGGTCTGTTGAGGCTTGCAACACGGCTTTTGCCTATTTCGGCGCAAATGACATTATCAAAAAGTACAGCGATTTTGCCTTTGAATTTATGGCAGAAATTGACACTTCCAACGGCGAACTTGCACATATGGTTTTCATTGAGCAAAGATGGCTTGCAATGTGCGCCGCGCTTATGAATCGTGAAATTTTCGCGCTGTCTTCAATGCAGGAATTGTTTGGCGGGCGTCAAAAATATTTTACGCACATTTGGGGCGAGAAACAAAAATTGCGTGACAATCTGCAGGCGGCTGAAAATTTTTGCAGAAATTGTGTTGAGAGGATTAATAATGATTTTCCCGATTGGGCTGAAAGATTGAAAAAACTTGATTGGGCAAAAAAATATTTCGTGGAGGTTGTTTGAATGTTTGAATCAGAAAAAGAAAAATTCCGGCGTTTGCTTGAGGAAAATCTCCCCTTTGTTCAACGCAAAATTTTAAATCTTGAAAATTATGTGCCTCGCGCAGATTTTGAAAAAATTTTGGCTGAAAACCAAACTTTACAAGCTAACCTTGAAAAACTTTCCGACGAAAAAAATTTTCTGTCCAACGAAAGAAAAAACCTGCGCGACCAACTTTCACAATTACAAAAAAATTTTTCCACGCTTGAAACTGAAAACAATCATTTACAATCTAACCTGGAAAAAGTTTCAGCCGAAAAAGTTTTCTTGACTGACGAAAGAAACAACCTGCGCGCCCAAGTTGAGTATTTTCAAAAGAAGGTCGAAGAGTTCAAAAAAATTTCTGCCGAGTGCGACTATTACAGAAAATCTTTTGCGGAAATTGATTCTGTGTACAAAAAATATTTATCGCTGACTGAAGAAATACGCTACAGATTGGCGGGAATTTTCGGCGACGGCGATACCGTGCAGGGATTTTTATTTGGCGCGGCTAATGAAAAACATTTGAATGACTTTTGGGAATATTTGCGCTACTCAATAAATGACGGGCGACTTTCGCCGGACGAAATTGAAAAACTTTCTGCAATTTTTGATTTTTGTTTTGACGCACTTAATAAAAGTTCACGCGAGCCAATTTTTGTTCGCCTTGAAACTGAAATTGACAGCCGCTTTGACAACAGCAGAATGACGCGCACTTCTGACAGCCGCCAACTTGGCAAAGTCAAAAAAATTTTGTTGGAAGGTTATACTAACCGCGTAGGAAAAATTATTCAGCCGAGTTTAGTTTTTGTTGGAGAGTAAAGGAGGAAAATTTATGGCGACAAAGCCTGTAAAAGTTTTGCCAATAGCTACCACGGATTTTGAAAAATTTCGTGAGCAAAAATTAAAAAAAATGATTGACGCGGCGGCAGAAAAATTAGAAAAAAATTTCTCTGCACTGTGCGAAGAATTCAGCCAAAAATTCGACGCTGAAAAATGGATTCTGATGAAACGCGCCAATCAATCTTTGAACGTTTATTATATTCACGCTATCGCCGGGGTTATGCCGGATTTAAATAATTTTTCCTGCGCTTATAACGTTGAACAAAATAATTATGCTGTACCATCGGACCGTTGGAAATTTGCCGGCTTTGACGGCGATTTACCGACTGAAACTGAAATGAACCGTTGCTTTAATGATAAATTAAGATATTTCAGGGGCAGCAATAATGAAATTTTTGGTTATTGGGGAATGTCATTCAAAAAAAATAATCAATTCTGGTACAGATATTTTGTCAACAACAGCTACAAAGGAAGTACCAACAGGCACGGCGTTAGAACAGAAAACAGCAGTATGATCAGCATACCAATTTACAGATTCAACGAAATTAACAGTGAAAAACTTCCTGCGGCGCGTGCAATTTTGTTTTGGCTTCAATATGAATTGGAACCGCTCGACGAACAATTCAGCGGCAAGGCAGCGCGTGACGCCTTTAAAGAATTGAAAAATTTTTATCGGAATCACGGCGAATTTTTGAAAGGAACAGATCAAGGTATTTCGCTTGACCGCCAAAAAGTTTTGCAACACGTTCTGAAGGGTGGACAGCTTGACTTTGTACCAAATACAAAATCTGTTGTTGACGGCAAAAAAGTTGAAGGCGACGAAGAATTTATTAAGCAGTTTGAAAAAAAATTGTTGGAGTGCGATTTTCGCCGCGCCGCGCTTAGTCCCTACGGAAAAAATTTGCTTTATGGTCCAAATGAAGGGCATTGGGATTTATGGGACTACGGCGCAGGATTAGACAGCGAATATAAAGTTACTTTGAAAGAAAGTTTCACGGCGCGCAATCCTGCTGACGACGTAAGCCGCGGAATTGTCGGAATTGACTTTGGTACAAAATCAACCGTTGTAGTTTGTGAAAGTGCCAATCATCAGCAGTTGCCTTTGCAAGTTGGCAGCGGCGATTATATGCAGGGCATTAACGCGGCAAATTATGAAAATCCTACTGTTATGCATTTCGTTGACTTTAAAAAATTTTTGGCTGATTATAATTCTCGCGCAGGACGCCCGCCGACAAGTTGGGAAGATGTAAACGTTTCGCACGCGGCCTTTGAACAACAGAAAAGTTCCAACAGCAAAATTTATTATTCGTTTTTCGACGGCTTGAAACATTGGTGCGGCACGCCCAACGAAGAAATTAAAATCAAAGACACCAAAGGCGAAGAATGGAATTTGCCCGCCTTTTTGAATTTGGAAGAAAGTCAGCCCAATCCCATTGAAATTTACGCCTACTACCTCGGACTTTATATTAACAATATGATTCGCGGCGAAATTATTTTAAGTTATATAATGTCATTTCCGGTTACTTACGATTTTGAAGTTAGGGAAAAAATCCGCCAAAGTTTTGAACGCGGAATAAAAAAATCTTTGCCTACCGCGCTTTTGTCGAATGAAGAGGCAATGAAAAATTTTTATGTTGTACATGGCGCAAGTGAACCGGCGGCTTACGCAATAAGCGCGTTGCTCGGCTACAATTTTGACCCTGAAGGCGACGACGAAAATTATTACGGCGTATTTGATTTTGGCGGCGGCACTACTGATTTTGATTTTGGCGTTTTGAAAGAATCACAACGGCAACGCTACGATTACGAATTAAAACATTTTGGCGCAAACGGTGATAAAACTTTGGGCGGCGAAAATCTTTTGAAGTTGTTGGCGTTTGAAGTTTTCAAGGCTAATATAAAAAAATTGCTGCATCCAAATTCCAAAAAACAAGACGCGCCGTTAATTCCTTTCACATATGCGGCAGAGCGTGAAAGATTTTTGAACAGTGAAAGCGTAATAAATGAAACTTCGCAGGAAGCGCGGGCGAATATGCACAACTTGATGGAGGCGTTGCGCCCTGTTTGGGAAAATCCCGATTCTGAAGCTGCCAAAAAAATTTGCAACGAGGGAATTTCTTTGAATTTGTTTGACGAAACGGGCGAACAAGTTACCGGCTTAACTTTGGACACGGCGGGCAGTTCTTCAATTCAAAATTCTGCACAAACAAATAATCCCGCGCCTAAAGACGGCTTGAAAATTTTAAATTTCAAATTGCCTGCGCCGGAAGGTCCGACAATGCTTGTTGACGATTATATTCATAATAATGGAAGTTTTACTCTTGCAAGTGTTTATTCGATTATGAATCAGCTGGAATATTACAAATTTTTTAATTTAAGTCTTGCGGCTAATCAATGGAAAGCCCTTGCAGATTTCATATATCCAAATTACAATCCCAATTTTAAAAAGTTTGCCGAAGAATTTATACAGGTTGACGGCAATATTTTTTCAGAAAATAATTTGCAAAAGGTAACTGCTCCGACGGTAAATCCCGCGCCGGCAAAAAAATTGGTAGACTTACAAAAAATTTTACGTGACAGAATTGAAAAGGGAATCCGCAACTTTTTCTATTCGCTTAAGCAAGCCTTTGAAAGTGAAGCGGCAGAAAGGAATTTTATAAAGCCGCTTGCCGAAGTGAAAGAATTTGAAATTTTTCTTGCGGGCAATTCTTCAAAGTCAAAACTCGTTAAAGAAATTTTTGATGATTATATTGGCGAAAATTTTAAAGTTGGAGAAATTTTGGGCATTGAAAAAAATTCTGTTGAGTTCAAAGTTTTTCCGCCGCTCGGCACGCCTGAAGCCGTCGAAATTCAGAAACAGCGCGGCGTAGAAATTAGCGATGATCCGTTTGAAATGTTGAAAAGACCTACCGGAAAAACCGGCGTGGCGTTTGGACTTTTGAGCTGTCGTGAAAGTGGCAGAATTGAAGTCAGCGATATTCAGCCGGACGAAGAAGCGGGCGAAACTTTCCAACTTTATATCGGGCGTCAGAAAAAAGGCAAATTTAAAACGCTGATTGACCGTTCAACAAAAATGTTTAAGTGGTATGAATTTTTGGACGACGCGGGCGCATCTTTTGACATTCTTTATACCGACGTACCGGAAGCCGCCACAAACAAAGCGCCAATTACAATTTCCAAGCAATATCCCGTTCGCTTGGAGCAAACAAATTCTGAAGCGCAGATTTATATTCGCCCGGTTGCGCCGTTTTCCATTGAATACGCGGTTGCTTTAAGCCCTGAAGATTTGGCGGCAGAAAATTTTGTAATTGCGCCGGTTAGAATTGACTTAAAATGAAAGGTGGTAATTTTATGAACCCCGAAGAAATTAAAAAGATTTTTCTTGAACTCCTTGAAAAGGACGAAGAATTTAAAATTAAGTTGCAGCAATTCATTATCAGTGCGGTAACTGAAAAATTTTTCCAAACTGCCGAAAAAGTTACAGAGCCGCCAAAAGAAATTGAAATTGAAGCTGCCGAAAATATCGACGCCGAAAAAATTTCTGCATTGGAAAAACAGCTGAAAGATTGGCAAGAAAAATATTCTGCCCTTGAACAAGAAAAAAATTCTGCCGATGTCACGGTTAAAAATTTAAGCAGTCAACTTGAAAAATTGCGCCGTGAAAAATCCGCCGTTGAAAATGAACGTGACAATTTGCGCCGTGAAAAATCCGCCGCTGAAAATGAACGTGATAATTTGCGCCGTGAAAAATCTGCTGTTGAAAATGAATTTGAAAAATTGCGCCGTGAAAAATCCGCCGTTGAAAATGAACGTGACAATTTGCGCCGTGATAAAGCCGCCGCTGAAAATGAACTTGAAAAATTGCGCCGTGAAAAATCCGCCGCTGAAAATGAACGTGATAATTTGCGCCGTGATAAAGCCGCCGCTGAAAATGAACTTGAAAAATTGCGCCGTGAAAAATCCGCCGCTGAAAATGAATTTGAAAAATTGCGCCGTGAAAAATCCGCCGCTGAAAGAGAGTGTACCGATTTACAAAATCAACTTGAAGCGCGTTTTCAGGACGGTTGGGAACTTTATCAAGCTTTTTTAGAAATTGAAAAATCTTTGAGAGAAGAGGCAGGGCTTTATGATTCAATTTTTGAATCTTTTATTTGCAGCGGTGCGCAGATGAAACGCCTTGAAAGTATTTGGGACGCGGCGTTGGACTGCAAGCGAGCAGGAAATTTTGATAATGCTGAAACTTTTTGGGAAATTTTTAAATATTGCGTTAAACTTGTGAACCTCGCGCAGGGCGGTGAAGTTATCGAAATTCTTAATACCAAAGAGGGCGAACGCTACGACACGGATAAACATTCGATAAGCGGCAATGACAGCCAAACTCAAGGCTTCGTGCGTGAAATTATTCTTGCCGGCTACAAAAATAATATCAGCAAAAAAATTTCGAGAAAAAGTAACGTGCGTATTGGGTGGTGAATAAATGGAATTGCCAAAAACCGGATTGGTTAAAAAAATTTGTATTTCGCGTTCTCAAATAGTAAGCGGCAACGCGCAGGAATTTATTGCACGCGCTCAAGAATCAATGAAAGATTTTTCAAATTGCGTAAAAAAAATTTGCGCCCTGCTGGACGGCAGATTTATTAATTTTCAGCAAGATTTTTGGTACGATTCGCTTACAAATTTACTTTTGCCAAAATTCGACAAAAATTTTTGCAAACTTTTGACGCTTGAGGAATTTTCAAATATCGATGAATTTATGAATTTTAATTTGGCGGGATTTAAGCCGCGCAGTATCACTTCTGAAGAATGCAAAGAAATTTTTTTCGGCACTACCAACCATTACCCGCACGCGCCCGGCAAACGTCAACCGCTTTTTTTTATTGGTGGTCAAAAAATTGTCGGCAGTTACATTTACACGCCACTTTCAAGGACGCCCAAAATTTTTGAAGGTAAATTCAGTGTAAGAAATTTATTTTTTGTTGCCGCAAGAAAAAATTGTTTTTGCCGTGAGGATACGGGAGAACTTTTGGAAATTGTCGGCTCCAATATAAAAAATTGCGGCTCCAATCCTTCAAAGACTGCGATTTTTATTCCCGTTTGCAACTTGCCGCTCAATGATAAAATTCAAGACAAAAAAATTTCGGCGGCTTGTGCGATTATCGAAGCCGGCTTAATTCCCGAAAATTGGAACGGTGAAAATATTTCTGAATTGAGTTTGCAGTATCGCCATATGAAAAATTATTTGTCTTATGACGGGGCAAATTGGAATTTGGATATTGAAAATTGGAAACAGGCAGCGCAGAAAAATGAACAACTTCAAGAAAATATCGGAACCGGCGCACTGAAAAAATTTTTTTTGGAATGTGACACTCGGCGCGCCAATCTTACGCCATATCCCGAAAGATTTTTGACTGATCCGGAATCCGGGCATTGGGAACTTTACGAGGAAAGAAATTTTCCGGCTGAAGATTCAATTACTTTGCCGCTTAGTGAAATTTGGTATGAAAGAAATCCCAAATTGGACGTTAAGGCAAGCGGCGTTTGTGCAATTGATTTTGGTACCAAAAGTACAGTTGCAGTTTGCCTTGACGACGGGAAAAAACTTTTGAGAATCGGCAAGGGAAATTTGCTGAAAAAACCTTCGCCGCAAGATTATGAAAATCCAACTGTAATTGAACTGCGCGACTATCAAGCTTTTTTGTTTGCTTACCACTTGAAAGACGGACGCCCTTTCACGGAATGGGAAAATTTGACAGTTTCGCACGAAGCTTTAAATCGTTTGCTTGACGCCGAAGAGCAGGAAGTAGCACAAAGTATTTTTTCTGAATTGAAACAATGGGCAAATCGTAAACACGGAGTCTTGCGCCTGCGCGACCGTTGCGGCAAAGATATTTGGCTGAATCCTTATTCTGCAATGGAACGCAGCGACTTTGATCCTATAGAAATTTACGCCTACTATTTGGGACTTTATATTAACAATATGTACAACGGAATTTTTTTGGAGTACATTTTTTCATTTCCCGTCAAATATGAAAATTCTGTTCGCAAAAATATTTTGGAAAGTTTTAAACGCGGCTTGTTAAAGTCTTTGCCGGAATCCGTTTTGAACGATAAAGACTTAATGAAAAATTTTACAGTCTACGCGGGAGCCTGTGAACCTGCCGCCTACGCTTCCTGCGCCCTGCGCGAATTGGAAAAAATTGGAGAAATTCCGCGCCCAAAAGAAAATGAACCGATTCATTTTGCAGTTTTCGATTTTGGCGGCGGCACTACTGATTTTGATTTTGGAATTTGGCGGTTGCCGACGGCTGAAGACAGAGGCGACTTTAATTACGTCATTGAACATTTTGACGCAGAAAGCGATTCAAATTTGGGCGGCGAAAAATTGTTAAATCTAATCGCTTACAAAGTCTATCAAAATAATTTGGATTTAATGCGCGAAAATGAAATTCCTTTTTCACTGCCGGAAAATTGCAAGCCCTTTGACGGCGCAGAATTTTTGTTGACGGATTCACTTGCCGCCAATTTAAATCGCCGCCGCTTGAGTGATAAACTGCGCCCAATTTGGGAAGAATGGCAAGATTTTGAGTCAATGGACGATGAACCTTTGACAATCACTTTTTTTAAGGAACAGGGCAAAAAAAATCTGGATATAAATATTTCGGTTGAGGAATTGCGGGAAATTTTGAGAAAAAGAATTTCGCGCGGCGTTGAAAATTTTTTCTGCGCACTTAATCAAGCTTTTGTCAATTTGCCGCTGCGCACTTGTCATATTTTGTTGGCGGGCAATTCCTGTAAATCGCCGCTCCTTCAAAATATTTTCCAAACTGAAATTGAAAAATACAGACAAATTTTTTGCGACGAAATTTTAAGGCGTACCGGTCGCGCAGTTGACGCCGTAAATTTTTCACTGCATATGCCGCTCGGCAGAAATGAAAACGCCCAAAGTTACGAAAGAATTGCAACCGGTAAAAGCGGCGTGGCGTTCGGACTTCTGGACTCAAGACGCGGCGGCAATGATATTCTGATAATCGATAAAAATATTGCCGACGATGAAACAAAATTTTATTTTCATTTGGGAACAAGCGACCCGCAAAGTAATTTCAAAATTTTAATTCGGCGCGACGAAAATGACGGCAGTTGGAAAAAATTTTTGTACGTTACAGAAAATATTTTTGACATTTACTTTACCAATGAACCGCGCGCTGACGGCGGCAAAGTTCCTGTCGAGGAAACGTCAAGAATTACCTGCAGAATTGATTTTCTGAAAAATTTTTCTGAAGGGCGGGTATTCATTCGCAAAATTTCCACGAATAAAATTGAATACGTTGTTTGCAACGGCGATAACCTCTCCAACCAAAATATTGTGTCGAAAGTTGCAAATGTTGAGTTAAACAGTTAAAATCTTTTCGGTAATTGGTTAGAATGGAAAGGAGAATTTTTTTATGGGAGCAATCAGAGAAGAAATTGAAAAAAATAAGCAAAACAGCGAGTACAACAGTATGGAAAAAGACCGTACGCACCCCGTTTACGAAATTGTTGTAAGGGAAGATTTTCAATCAACGGACGAGCCGCCTAAATCTGAACAAGCCGTAACTTTTTCGCCTGAAAAATTTGTGGCAGATATTCAGCTTTTAACTCAAGAATTGGACCAATACAGAATTAAACCTTTCGTAATGATGGAAAATAAAAAAGTTTGGTTTGACAGAAAAACCGCCGGCTTGTTTCCGCGCTTTGAA
>JAFSZS010000020.1 GCA_017455645.1 Selenomonadaceae bacterium
ATTATTCGTGGTTGCCGCGCAGATATGAGGAGCTTAGAAAATTTTATCGCAGGAGGGGGAATTTGTAATGCAGATGCCTTTTGAGAAAATTTTTAATGCTGATTTAGTTCACCCCCTCGAAAGAAAATCTTTGCTGGAGTGTCAAAAAAATCCTTTGTACGATTGGTTGGCAAACAGGGCGGCTGAATGGAAAAACCGTTTAAGCAACCGCGCCGACGCCGCGCTTAGTATGTTTCCTGTTACAAAATTTACCGCGCCGCGTTTAAATCGTTTGTATGAGATTGCGCTTGAAAGGTTAAATTGCCGTGAAAAGTACCCGCTGTTTTTGAAATTCGACTACAAGATAAATTTTGAAGTCAGCGGTTCTGAAACCGACAGTTACATTATAGTTTTTAATGATTCTGTTGAGGAACTTACAGATAATGAAATTTTGGCGTTGTTCGGGCAAGCACTCGGCAAAATTAAAGCGGGGCAAGTTCAAAATGTACAATTACTGAAAATTTTTGAATCCTTAGCCGGGGCTGTACCTTTTTTCGGCGTTGCAGTTCAAAAGAAAATGTGGAGTATCTTTGCCGAATGGCTTATTTCTGCTCAATTTACAATGGACAGGGCGGCGTTATTTGCTTGCGGCAGTGAAAAAGCCGTTGTGTCTTTGCTTATGAAACAAAGCGGCGCAAAAGATTTTGACTTAGAAAAAATTTTGGAAAGAGAAATTATCCGCCCAAATAATCTTGGAATTTATTTTGTTTGGCAAGTTCAGAAATTGCCGACTTTTGGAATTGTTGAGCGCATTCAAGAGTTGCACGGCTGGATTAATTCGGCAACTTTCAAAAAAGATTATCCCGGCTTGTATTTAAAATCACTTGCAGAAATTGATTTTTCAAATGAAGAACTTTTCGCGCAGGTTGAATTGCACAAAGCCGCGGCAAGCGGAAATGTCAACGCTGTTGTTGCGCTTGCTGAAAAATATCTTTACGGCGAAGAATTGCCGCCTTCAAAATTTATGGCAGAAAAACTTTTTAGAGCGGCAACTTTCAGCGGCAACGCCAGGGCAATGTATATATATTCTGTCATACTGGAAAAATTTTCAAATGTTGACGTCAAAATTATTCAAAGGCTTCGTGAAATTTCGGCGCGCAGAGGTTTTAGTGCCGCAATAAAAAAAGTTGGAACTTTGCCGCCGGAAAAATATAATCCCGTAGCCGAAAAAGTTTGCAGCGAATTTCATTCAATTTATAAAAATCAAACGGTCTGTAGAACAAATTTTGAAGAAGAACTTCAAGAAAAAATTTGCGCGTCATTTTGGATTAATCCCAATGAAAAAATTCTTGCGGCGGAAATTTTCTCAATCAAAAATGAAACATTTGGCACGGCAGTTACGGCGGCGGGAATTTACGGGCGTCTTTCGGCTGATACATTGCCTTTTTATTTTTCGTGGCAAGATTTGCAACAATCTACAATTTATCAACGTCAACTTAAAGACGGCAAAAATTATTTGACTGTAGGCGAAGAGCCGGTTTATTGCGTCGGAAAAAATTTACGCGGGACAATGGCTGAAATTTTAATTCAAACAGCCTCCAATATTTAAAGTGTCTGTAAAATCAAACAGAAAAAATTTCAATCAATGTTATGCTAATATCGCAAGATTTTAAATTTGTATATCTTTGTTAAAGGGGTTTTAACAATGTTTGAAACAATACCATCTTGGCTGGTATTTGCCCTGATTGGCGGCGGCGCGGCGGTTTTTGCATTAAAAAGCGGGATTCTGCCCTTGTCGATTTTTCCGCGCTCGTCAATAAAGGAAATGGTAAAGTCTCAAATAGTAGACGACGAATTCGACGGTCGCTCGCTGATTCAATGGATTAATAAAAATTCGGCTGCAGGGAACGTCAAAATTCTTTTGGTAAAACCGACTAAGGCGTGGATAAAAAAACTTAATCTGAAAGACGCAGAAAAAATTGACGCAGAAAAAAATTTGATAGGCTGTATCGTTGATATGCAAAGTGAAAAAGTTTTAAAAATGCAGCTTTTCAGTTTCAGCTCAATGTCAAATTCAATGCAGGCAAAATTTAACGGCGAAGACCAAATTGTTTTAACTTGATAAGGGGTGAAAAGTTGTGGAAGAATTGATTATAGCTTTTGCCGGCGAATTGTTATCCGGCGCGTTGGATATAGGCGGCGAAATTTTGGAAGCGGCAGGCGAAATGATTTTGGGCGCGGGCGCAGTTTTTCTTGTCTATAAAGCGGCTGAAAAAATTACTGATATGAATCTGGTTGAAAATATCAGAAAAGCTATTCGCAAAAAAAATGAGCAACTTTTCAAAAAAGCACTCGGCACAACTTTAACCGCGTATATCAAAGAAGCTAAACCTAATGAAATGAGCCTTGAAGTTTTAACTGCAGAATGTAAAGAACTTGAAAAGCAAGAAATTCGCCTTGAAAGTACCGAAGGCGTGGAAACTTCATTAAAAACCGGTATGAAAATTAAATTTTCAATTTGAGAGGAGCCAATTACCATGGATTTTACCGAAAGAGCATTAATGAGTTTGTGGGAAGTTCTCGGCGGCGAGGAAGTCCGCCCAAAAATTTTTACCATGGAAAATGCCCGCAAATTTTATTTTGAAAAGCGTCTTGAATATCCTCAAGCCAAAAACTGCGTGCTGAAAGTTACGCCGCACGGCAAAGGTTATGAAATTGTTCAAATTTTGGTTGATGGCGAAATGAATATGATTTACCTTTCAAATGATACTTGCGTCGGGCGTCGTATCGTTGCCGAATCAATTTCAGTGGACGTTAAAAATTTTCTCGGCGACGAATCTTATAAACTTATGGAATAGGGGAGGCGTTTCAATATGTTGTTGATTACCGGAATTGCTGTTTTTATTGCAGGCGTCCTTATCAAGATAATTACTTTTTTGGGAATAGCCGTTTTGCTGGGGATTATTCTTTGGGCGGCAAAACTTATGCTTTCGGCTGTCTTGGATAAAATTCAAGAATTTCTGAAACGTAAAGTCGGCGGCAGAGTTACCGTAATGGCGGCAAAACCTATCATTGATGAAGTTAATAAGCAAATCGAACAAAAAGGTAATGTCTACGCATTGCAACAGTTGAAGGATCAGTTAAAAGAAGACGGCGTAATTACTGCCGTGCAAAATCAAAACGGCGAAATTGAAACAACCGACGATATCAGAATTATGAATTCTCGTGACAGAATTGACCCCAACCTCAAAAGACTTTTGGATGAAAACGAAGGAGCTTTGATAGTTCACGAATAAAGGCGGGTATTTTCCATGGACGAAAGAGAAAAACAACGCAAGCTTGATGAACTTATGCGCGGGCTTGATTCCGAAAAAAATTTTTCTGCCGCAAATTCAAAGGCGAAAATTCAAGTGATTCTGCTTTTTTGCAAATTAGACGTTTTAAAAGCTATTGAGCAAGATAATATTTTAAAAATTGTACGCGAAGAATATTGCAGGGTTTTTTCAACAAACGAAAATCAAGTTGAAGTAAATTTGTTTGACGGTACAGGCAATTTGAAAAATAAATTTGACGTGGTACTTGACATTTCCGGCGGCGAGCGCGTTTTGAATGAAGGCGCGTTTAAAGATGAATTCAGAAAAAATGTAGAAACCCGCCTTTGGAGAATTTTTCCGAAATGGCTGGGTTTTAGCGGAAGGGTAGGCACAAGAAGTGGACCGCCGCTTGAAGTTCCAAAAAATAATTCAAATGACGACGAAAAAAAATCTTCCGACGATGAATTTTCAACCAAAAATTATATCGCAGAAGAGCCGAAAGAAAATTTTGAGCGCGTGCAATTACCGGAAGAAAAACTTGAGGAAATTGACCGCTCCGTTAAGCGTATAGAATTGGAACACGCCGTTTTTGAAGAATGGGGACTTTATGCAATAATGCCCAATCCAATTTGTGCCTTGAATTTTTACGGTCCGCCCGGCACCGGCAAAACTTTAGCGGCGGACGCCATTGCAAGCAAGCTCGGCAAAAAAATTATTCGTGCAAGTTACGCAGATATTGAAAGTAAATATCACGGCGAAGGTCCCAAAAATGTACAGGCGATTTTTAAGGCGGCAAAAGAACAAGACGCCGTACTTTTCATTGACGAGGCAGATTCTCTCCTTTCCAAAAGATTAACAAATGTAACTCAAGGCTCCGAACAGGCGATAAATTCAATGCGCAGTCAAATTCTTATCTGTTTGGAAAATTTTCACGGTATTGTAATTTTTGCGAGCAATTTAGTTGTTAACTACGACCGCGCCTTTGCATCACGATTGACAAGCATTAAGTTCGATTTACCCAATGAAGAAATGCGCGAAAAAATTTGGCGCGTTCATCTTTTGCCGACAGATAATGCAAAAGTTAAACTGAAAATTCCGCTTGCGGCTGATATTGATTTTAAAGAATTGGCAAAAAATTATGCTTTAAGCGGGCGTTCAATTCGCAATGCTGTAGTTAATGCTTGTGTCGAGGCACGCTCCCAAAATTTGCCGGAACTTACAAACGCTGTTTTGACTGCTGAAATTGAACGTGAAATTGAACGCGACCAAGACCTTGCAAACGCCAAAGATCATACAGAATCCGGAAAAGACGTACTTGCAAAAATAATTCAAAAAAAAATGACTGACGCCCCTTCAATCAGTTTTAAAGAATTGGAAACTGAAGTTAAAGATTTGGAAAAAGAAAATTCCGAAACTGAATAGGAGAAAAATTATGCCTTCGATTGATTTTAGCAGACTTTGTTTGGGCTGTATGAATATGTTGCCTCATCCCAAGGCTACTTGTCCAAATTGCGGCTGGTCAAGAAATTCAAGCCAAAATAATACTTTTCAGTTGCAACAGAACAGCACTTTGAAAAATCCCGACAACGGCAATGAATATCTTATCGGTAGCGCGTTGGGCAATGGCGGCTTCGGTATTGTTTATATTGCGTGGGATGAATCGAACAATCGAAGAGTAGCTATAAAAGAATATTTTCCTACGCAATTTGTAGCACGTACACAAGCAAGCACGGTAGTTTTGCAAAATGATTCTCAAGCTAACAGGGATTTTTATGAAAAGCAAAAAAAGCGTTTTCGTCAAGAAGCCGTAAAAATGCAAATGTTTAATGACAGCCCAAATGTCGTTAATGTTTTTGATTATTTCGAGCAAAATAACACTGCTTATATTGTCATGGAATTTATCGAAGGACAAACTTTGCTGCAAATTTTGGAGCGGCTTGAAAAATATAATCAAAGAATGGATTTAACTACCATAGTTTCAAATATCGGAGCATTGGTAGATATATTGGAAAAAATTCATCATACGCCTTACCATGACGATCAAGGCAATATGCATCAAGGAATGATACACCGCGATATAAGCCCTGAAAATATCATTTTCGCTTCAGACGGTTCAATAAAACTTTTGGATTTTGGCGCGGCGAGAGTTTCAGACCCGGGTAAACCGCCGACAGGAATTATAAAAGTAGGCTATTCCCCTTATGAACAAATGCTTAGCGTGGGTCCTCAAGCGCAGCAAGGATCTTGGACAGACGTATATGCTTTGGCTGCCACAATATATCGAGCAATTACCGGGCAGTTGCCGCCGGATTCAGTAAACAGAGCCGCCAATGACACTATCATTTTGCCGAGTGCCTTTGGAATTTCAATTACTCCTAAACAGGAACAAATTTTAATGAAAGGCTTGGCTGTAAAATATCCCGAGCGTTATCAAAGTGTTCGGCAATTTTACACGGATTTATACAACAGTACAGTTAATCCCCCGCCAAAACAAGTTCCAATTCTTCAAGTTGGAAAATTTGAAAGGGACGGCGATAATTACAAGGCTTTTATAAATTACAACGGCGACGGAATTTTGAAGACAAATGTTATCAACGCCACAATTAACGCCACAATCAACGGAATTGTTTTGATAATACCGAAAACCGAAGTTGACGGCAAAGGCGGATTGAACGGAACTGTTTCTGCAAGTCAAGGCAATAATTATGCCGAAACTTCAACGCCTTTTTATTGTGAAGAAATTCCGGACGGCAGATGGAAAAAAATTCTTTGGGGGCTTGCCGCGGCGGCTTGCGTCGTTACTTTTTTATTTTATAACAAATTAGATACCAAACAAAATGAACTCAATCAAATTAAAGAAAAAATTCAAACCAATGAAAAACAATTGGAAAAATACCGCGCCTTTGCTGAAGATTACGGCTACGGCTCTTCACATTATTACTCCGAAAAAGCTATTGTATTTATAAATAAAAATTCTGAAGCCAAACTCCCAATATATTGCGATTTACTTGTTGGCACAGATAAAAATGCCAGCTTTCAATTAGTAAACAATAACGCCTCTGTATCTGCCGAATGGGAATCTGCTTTTGGTGAACATGAAAAGAATAAGTCAAATATTGTAATTAAGTCCGTCAATTCTGAAGGTTATTCAACACTGAAATTGACCAATGAAGTAAACAGCGACAATTTTGAAGTTTTAATAGTCGTTCAGTAATGGAGGGTGTCGAATGAATCCTGAATATAAACCTCAAGTAATTTTAATTGTTATAGCAATTATTGGTTCACTTTTCCTTTACACTTCGACAAAATCTATTGAGGAGGAAATTTCGGTTGCTTACAATGAAAAAAAATCTTCAGATATTAAATTAAAAATTTATACCGACATTGATAATTATTTTGGGCGCGTCTCTGAAAAATTTTATGCAAGCAAGCCGGTAATTATTTTGAGAGGCGAAGGCGCAAAAGACACTGTCGATATTTACCGCGAAAATAAAAGTGCAATGATAGCTTACAGAAATACTTCAATGTTTGAAACCAGTTGGAGCGATAACAAAGATGGTTGGGAAAAATACAATGTTGCCGCCAAAATATCAAGCGGTTACGGAAAAATAAGCTTTGAAAATGAAGCTACAAAAGAAATATTTTCTGTCCTTGTCATTATAAAATAATTTGCAAAGGCGGTGAATCGTCGTGGATATTGAGCATTTGTGCTTGGGCTGTATGTCTTATATTGAAAATAAAAATGCGCCCTGTCCAAATTGCGGCTGGCACAAAAATATGAAAAATTTTCCCTAC
>JAFSZS010000231.1 GCA_017455645.1 Selenomonadaceae bacterium
ACGCGCAGGTACAAGAAAACGAGGCAACTTTACGCCGCCTTCAATCTGTTTACAATCAAACGCGGGAACAAATTGAGCTTGACGTGCGAAAAGCTTACAATAATTTGACTTCTTCTGAAAGAAATATTTTGACGACTCAAACAGCCGTTACAAGAGCTGAAGAAGAATACAGAATCGCGCAGATTAAATATCTTGAGGGCGTCGGTACCAATCTTGACGTTATGGACGCGCAGGAAAAACTTTCAGAGGCGCAAACAAATTATTATTCTGCACTTTACAATTACAATTCGGCAAAGGCGCAACTTGAAAAAGCTATGGGCGTTCCAATAGTCTTTGACGTTGTGCAATATAATTTGGCTGTAAATGAAGGAAAATCTGCCGACGAAGCCTTGGAAACTTCTTTGATTAACGAAAACAAAAGCGAAAATTAAAAAAGTGCCGAATTACAAATAATTTCGACAATAAATGCTAGCCAAGAAGAATTTGTCAACATTTTTGATTTTTAATAAAATTTGAAACTAAAAAAGCCCGCCAATTTGACGGGCTGATTTTTTTGTGGAAAAGATTTTTACCACTTGTTGTAATGTATATTTGATTCAGGAAAAATTTGAGTTGGAAATTCAGCATTGGGCGCGGCGTAACCAATACCAATCATACAGGGCAGAATGTAGCCTTCGGGACAACCGACCGCTTTTAAAATTTCTTGCGGCTGTTTATCTGTAGGGATTCTCATTGTGCAAGCTAAGCCTTCGTTTGTGGTAGCAAGAAAAATATTTTCAATCACGCACCAAATTTCCGCAAAATCCATATAACGCCTTCCAAAAGATTCTTCGTCCACAATTCTTGCATCTCTCTTAAAAATCGGCAGAATTATAATTTTTGCCTGTTCAAACATTGCGCGTTGTTTCGGAAAAGCAATTTTAACCATTTCTTGAAAAGGATTTTTCGGCTCTTCGATATTGCAGGACAAAACTTTTATACATTCAATCGCCTTAATTTTCGCCGCGTCATCGTTGATAACTATGAAACTCCACTTTCTCATATGGTCAAAGGAAGGGGCTTTATTTCCTGCGTCAAGGATACGCTGAATTTTTTCAATTTCTACCGGCTGATTTGTAAATTGGCGCGTTGTACGCCTTTTGTTAATGACTTCGCTAAATTCCAAAAAAATCTCTCCTTAGTCAAGGCTCGGTTCATTGTCGAAAAGATAACTGTAGCGGTTTTTAAATTCTTCAAAGTCCATTTTGAAAGCATTAGCCAAGCCGCGGTCTTCGAGGTCGCCCTTTTCCAAACGAGTCATAAAGCCGCGAGCAATTTTGTAATGAACTGAATTAACATTAACGCGGCGAACAAAAGTTTTGCCGGTTTCAGGGTCGCGGATATTTTCAAAGCGCATTGGAACTGCTTCATTGTCTTGAATTGTGATAAGCGCGCCGCTGTCGCCTCTCATCAAAAATTGCATTGCTTCATAGCCCAAATTTCTTGCATAGTCAATATCGTAAGCGATAGGAGCCGCGCAACGGAATTCATAGCCGATTTCTTTATCGACGATTGACATTTTAATATTGAGGCGTTGCAATTCGCCCAAAACTTTTTGCTTCAAAATTTCGCCGAAGTCCAATTCTGCGTATCTGATATGTCCGTGTTCGTCAAGTACGACGTTTCCGAGTTCAGCAAAATCTTCTTCAGCAATTTTTTCAATGACGCCTTCAGCGATAACTGCCACGCCGTAATTTTTGCCGATAACGTAACGTTTGACGATTGAGCCGACGATAATATCTACAATCTGTTGAAGGCGAATTTTGGGTTGCGGAAATTCTTCAGGAATAATGGTAACAGCCGCGCCTGCACTGCGTCCCATTCCCAACGCCAAATGTCCTGCAGTTCTGCCCATTGCGATTGTAAAGTACCAGCGGTTATTTGAAGTGCGGGCGTCTTCCATCAAATTTTGAATTTCGGTTGTGCCGAATGCTCGCGCAGTTTCAAAGCCGAATGTAGGAATACCTTCAGGCAAAGGTAAATCGTTGTCGATAGTTTTTGGAACGTGAACAACGTTAATTGTGCGTCCGAGTTTGCGGGCGTATTCAGAAACTGCGGAAGAGCTGAACGCCGTATCATCGCCGCCGATTGTTACCAAATAGTTTACGCCGAGTTCAGTTAAAGTTTCAACAACGGTATGCAAGTCGGATTCTTTTTTAGTAGGATTGAAACGAGACATTCTCAAGATACAGCCGCCGGTTAAATGAATACGGTTGACGTTGGCAGAATCGAGGCGGATATAATTTTTTTCGCCGCGTCCCAAATGTGAAAAGCCGTCGTACATTCCCAAAACGTCCCAGCCGTGACGATTTGCAGTATTTGTAACTGCGCTGATAACCGCGTTAATACCGGGCGCAGGTCCGCCGCCGCAAACTATCGCTACAACATTTCTTACTCCAACCATTAATAAAAACTCCCTTCGGTTTTTTTAGGGAATAGTGGGTAGTGATTAGGGAATAGTGGATAGTTTTTCTACTCCCTATTCCCTACTCCCTGTTCCCTACTCCCTAATTTTGCTTGACTTAGATTGTAAATGACGCCCGCAATAACCAACAGTGCAAGAAAAAAAGTTGCCGCAATTCTTGTTGTGTTGTAGATTTTAAAATTCAGCTTTACAGATTTATCTTGCCCGCCAATTAAAGCCGGAGCGATATTCCACTTTAAAATTTTGCCGTCGTTGCTCATAAAATCAGCATTGGAACTTTCGGCGGCGTAGGGTATTTCAACCATAAAATCAAATTTAACCTGCGCGAGGAACATTTGCGCCAACGATTCTGATAAATCGTAATCTTCAACTTTGCGCCCGTCAATCAGAAAATCGAAAGAATACGAATTTGAAAACCAGCCGTTAGAAATTTGAATGCCGGTACATTTGCCGGGGCGTGCTTGATACATTTCAAAATTATTGGCGGCGAAACTTTCCATATTGGGATAAAAAATTTCAAATTCGTAGCCGGAAAATCCGCCTTCAGTTACGGCTTTAATTTTTGCGCCGGGATTATTTTTGAGTACATCATTTTTAGTTTCTTCGATAATTCCGGCGATTAAGGGCGCACCGATAAATTTATTTTGCATTGTAACCGCGCCGCTGTCAGTGATTTTTAAATTTGATTCAACTTGAAAGCAGCCCGCGCACGTCAGACAAATTACGAGCAACAAAAAAATTTTAGCTTTTAATAAATTTTGCATCAGAATCAGGAATACCCGCGCTGTCAGAAATATAGCGTTCGACTTTCATATGAAGATTATATTTTTCGCGCAGGGCAGAAATTTTTTGCATCATCGGCGAGGCGTG
>JAFSZS010000232.1 GCA_017455645.1 Selenomonadaceae bacterium
AAGTACTGCCGTGGTATGTGATCCGTCCATTGTATTTGTTTCGTAACGCCACATATCGCCGTTTAATTTACTGAAAATCCATTTTATATTTTGCACCAACTGCCCGTCACGAACTTTTTTTGTAGAAACTGAAAATGCGGTGTAGCCGGTTGAAGACACATTTTTTATTGTTTCGTCCATTACGTAAATATCGACGTTTTCTTCATTCCAATGAGCAACCCAAATATCAGTCGCCTCACAATTTCGCGCAGGAGTAAAAAAAATTGTCAAAGTAAAAATCACGGCTAAAAAAATTTTTTTCATATTGATATACCAAATTAAGTAAAAGCCGCCAATGTCACGACTAACAAAGGCGGCTCAAACTTCGCCCGAATAATCGAGCAACCTAAAAATATTTAAAGATTAGAAATTAACAATCGCTGCAAAATCCGGGGCTTTAAGTGATGCGCCGCCGACAAGTGCGCCGTCAACATTCGGCTGTTTCATAAGGTCTTTAATCGTTGCGGGTTTTACGCTGCCGCCGTATTGGATACGAATTGCATCAGCTGCTTCTTGATCAAATTTCTTTGCAACAGCTTCACGAATAGCCTTGCAAACTTCTTCAGCCTGTTCAAATGTAGCAGTTTTGCCTGTACCAATAGCCCAAATCGGCTCGTAAGCAATGACTAATTTTTTGACTTCGTTAGCTTTGAAACCTTCGAGAGCCGCGTTAATTTGATTGACAACGTGTTCAATGTATTTGCCTGATTCGCGGATTTCCAAAGATTCGCCGCAGCAGATAATAGGAGTAATAGCCGCGTTGAAAGCAGCCTTTGCGCGTTTGTTTACACCTTCATCAGTTTCGCCGAAATAATCGCGGCGTTCACTGTGTCCAAGAATAACATAATCTGCGCCAATTTCATTAAGCATACCGGTTGAAATTTCGCCTGTGAATGCGCCTTTTGCTTCCCAGTGTACATTTTGCGCGGCAACGTGAATATTTGTGCCTTTAACAGCCTTTGCAACAGCGTCAAGCGCGGTAGCGGTAGGAGCAACAACAACGCGGCAATTTGCATTTGCTACGAGCGGAATTAATTCCTCAACAAGTGCAGTGCCTTCTTTAATGGTGTTGTTCATTTTCCAGTTGCCGGCGATAATTGGAGTGCGTCCTACGCCGTCGATTGCGTCAATACCGGGGAGAACTTTACCTTCAAGATATTCAAGAGTTGCGCCGCCGCCGGTTGAAATGTGAGAAATTTTCTTGTCAAGACCGGTTTTCTTCAATGCTGCGATTGAGTCGCCGCCGCCAACGATTGAAATTGCGCCTTTTTCCGTAGCGTCAGCAACAGCCTTAGCAACTGCGAGCGTTCCTTTTGCAAAGTTATCAAATTCAAAAACGCCCATTGGTCCGTTCCAGATAATGGTTTTTGCGCCTTCGAGAGCTTTAACGTATTCTTCAGAAGTTTTTTCGCCGCTGTCAAGTCCCATCCAGTCTGCCGGGCATTGATCAACAGGAACAGTTTTAAATTCAGCGTCAGCCGCAAATTTATTGGCAACAACTAAATCGACAGGCAGTACAACTTTAACGCCGTTCTTTTCGGCTTTTTCCAACAAAGATTTCGCGAGTTCGATTTTATCAGCTTCCAAAAGTGAAGTGCCGACTTCGTAGCCTTTAGCCTTGTCGAAAGTATGAGCCATACCGCCGCCGATAATGATTGTGTCAACTTTATCAATCATATTG
>JAFSZS010000021.1 GCA_017455645.1 Selenomonadaceae bacterium
TTAAAAAATATTCGCTACGCGGGCGATAACTGCAACAGTTCAGAAAAATTGCGGCGGTGATTTAAAATGAGAAAGTTAGAAATTTTTTTGACGGCGATAATTTTATTGACGTTCAATCAAGCAAGCGCGGCGAAACTTGAAATTAATTACGGCTCGTCAAAAATTTACACTCAAGCAGATATGGACTCGGCAATTAAAATCGTCAAAAAAAATTTTGGCAAGTGGAAAGGTTGCCGGTTGAAAAATATTCGCTACGCGGGCGATAACTGCAACAGTTCAGAAAATTTAAATTGGTTAAATGATTTGCGCCCAACTGAAAATTTCGCGCAGTGCATAGAATTTTTCAGCGATTTTTACGTTGCAAAGAAAACCAACACCATATTCAATCCAAATTCCGAATACAAAAATTGGCAATGGTGGCTTGCGCGTAAATTTGGCGGCGATTGGCAACTTGTAACTTTCGGTTATTGAGAGGAGAATTTTTTTGCAGATTAGTGAACGAATTGAGAAATATTGGGATACGCGCAGTGAAGATTTTAGCCGCGTCCGCAGAATGGAAATTGAAGGCGCAGATTTTTTGGCGTGGAATGAAATTATCAAAAAAAATTTGCCCGCCGGAAAAAATTTAAAAGTTTTGGACGTTGGAACGGGCGCGGGATTTTTCGCGGTTTTACTTTCAAAACTCGGTCACGATGTTACGGGCGTTGATATGTCAAGTAAAATGTTAATCGAAGCTGAAAAAAATATTGCCGCCTTCGATTGTCGCGCAGATTTTTTAAAAATGAACGCGCAGGAATTAAATTTTGACGCAGAAACTTTTGACGTTGTGATAAGCCGAAATTTGACGTGGACACTTCCCGACGCAATGGAGGCTTACAAAGAATGGTGCCGCGTTTTGAAATTTGGCGGCGTGCTGATGAATTTTGATTCAGATTACGGCGATAAAAATTTTACAAACACTGCAACCTGCGCGAAGGGCGAAGTTGAAGACGAAATGCTGATTGAGTGCAACGAAATAAAAAATTCCCTGCGAATAAGTACGCACAATCGCCCGCGTTGGGATATTGAACTTTTGGAAAATTTGGGCTTGAAAGTAAAAAGCGACGCCGATATTGCGCCGCTCGTTCACAACGATAAAAAAATGTTTTATGATTCAATCCCGCTTTTTGGGATTTACGCCACGAAATAATTATTCGTGCCATTCAAATTGCATATTGCCGATATGTACAGTCATACCTTCCTTGATACCGCGCTTTTTCAGCTCGGCGTCAAGGTTTTTCATTTTCCAGATAAATTGAAAACGCCTTAAACCCTCGGAATTGTCAAAATTTGTCATTGCAACAATTTTTTCAAGATTTTTATTGCGAATAATAAATTCTGCCGCGTCGTTGCGCTCAATTATAACTTCGTCTTCGTCTTTTTCAACGTCAAAAATTTTTACGTCTTCACTTTCGATAACCGGTACAAACTCGGCGGCGTGTTCGTCCAGCCAATCACCAACATATTTAATCAGCGCGTCAACGCCTTCATGAGTCACGGCGGAAATTGCGAAAAATTTTATATTTGAATCCTGCGCGAGTTTTTCAAGTGCGGGTAAATTTTCCTGCGCTTGCGGTAAATCAATTTTATTGGCAACCAAAATTTGAGTGCGCGCCGCAATTTTTTCACTGTACTTTTTCAACTCAATATTAATCTTGTGAAAATCTTCAACGGGATTTCTGCCCTCAATAGCCGCCGCGTCAACAATGTGCAAAATTAATTTGGTGCGCTCGACGTGCCTTAAAAAATCGTGTCCAAGTCCTACGCCGTCAGCCGCGCCTTCAATCAAGCCGGGAATATCCGCCATTACAAAATTTTTTTCGTAGTCAAGGCGAACAACGCCCAAAACAGGTACAAGCGTTGTAAAATGATAATCTGCAATTTCGGGGCGTGCTTCACTAACCGAAGAAATTAAACTGGATTTGCCGACACTTGGATAACCAATAAGCCCAACGTCAGCCAAAAGTTTAAGCTCTAAAATTAATTCTCGACTTTCGCCGGGTTCGCCAAATTCGGCAAAGGTAGGAGCCCTGCGCGAAGAAGATTTAAATTTGGCGTTGCCGCGCCCGCCGCGTCCGCCTTTTGCAACAATCGCACGCTGACCAATTTCGATTAAATCAGCCAAAATTTCACCGGTTGCCGCGTCCTTTGCAACAGTACCGACAGGAACTTTTATAATACAATCAGCCGCGCCGCGCCCGAACTGCTTTTTAATATCGCCGTGCCCGCCGTTATCTGCAACGTACTTGCGATTGTAGCGAAAATTTAAAAGCGTGTTGATATTTGCGTCAACTTCCAAAATAACGTCGCCGCCCTTGCCGCCGTCGCCGCCGTCGGGACCGCCTTTCGGTACAAATTTTTCGTGACGAAATGAAGATTTACCGTTGCCGCCGTCGCCTGCTTTTACAAAAATTCTGCTTTTATCTATGAATTGCATTTACTGCCTCCAAAATTTTTTAACCAATTCTAGCAAATTTTTAAATTTCTTTCAATAAAAACTTGATTAATATAAAAAAGTTTGGTAATATAACACGTCAAAAATGACAAAATTTTTTTGGAGGTAATTACCATGAAAAAAACATTGGCGTTATTGGCAGTCGTAGCAATGATGTTTACTACAGGTTGCGGAAATAAACCGGCAGAACAAGCACAACAAAGCGCAACCGAGGCAGTCGAACAAGCCAAAGAAAAAGTTGAAGAAACTGCACAAAATGCAACCGACGCAGTAAATAACGCCGCTAATACTGCCGCAAATACAGTTCAAGCAGCGATTGACGACGCTAAAACCGTTATTGCAAATATCCAGAGCGGTACAGTCGATAAAAAAGTTGCCGCGCTTGACGGTATTGTTCCCGGTGTTAATGTTGAATATGTAACTGAAAAATACGGCGAACCAATTTCAACCGAAAATCAAGTTATGCAATTCTCCAACGGGCTTGATATGAAAGTTGTTAATAACGTAGTTGAAGAAGTTTCCACAATGTATGACGGGCTCTACACGCCGGCAGATATTGCAGTTGGTATGGGCGATTATTCACTTAATGACGCTTACGGCGATGCAAGCTCTGTTACAAATGTTGATAACGGCGGCGTTGTTTATGCATACAAAGATAAATTCCGCACGATTGAATTTGTAACGCGCGACGGCTACATTTCTGAAATTAAATGCACGCTCAATAAATAAGATTTTTTCCCCCAATTAAAAAACCGCACTTTCAAAAATGATTGTGCGGTAAATTTTTTCTGTATTAAGGAGGCTTATAACAGCTAAATAAAAGTTGTAAAAAACAATAAAAAATTTTAAATTTTTATAAGGAGGTGAAAACTGTTACAGAAAAGTTTTATGTTGTCATTCTTATAAAACAGCTGTATAATCTTAATGGCTCTTTGAA
>JAFSZS010000233.1 GCA_017455645.1 Selenomonadaceae bacterium
ATTTAAAGACCTTGCAAAGTTATAAAGTGCTAGTGCATATGTACAAATGAACCGTAGGAACTACGGGGATAGCTCGGTAATGAAGTAAACTTATTTACTAGTCCCGAGAACCCCGCGATTTTAATCGTGGGAGGTTCAGATCGATTACACTTTTGAGTTGGATATTTATGTTGCAGCGAACGGCAGAACAGATTGGAATTGCTCTATTACTGACGATAGACTTGGGGGAGCGGAAGGATGGACAGGATGGCTTAAGACGGGCGGACGCGTAAAACTTGCAGCCATCACTAGCATCATATCCGAATAATGATTTACGATAAAAACTTTTTGGCAGGGCAACCTGCTTTTTTTGTTTAGGGAACCGATTTTAAAAATTTATCTGAAAACGCGGCTGATTCTTTCTTTTATATTCTGCAAAAGATTTTTCAGCCAATCCGGTACAGGTATTCCCAAGCGTTCGGCATTTTCAAGGATAGACAGCAATTCGTGTACCAAAATTATTGCCACTATGAAATTTCTGATTTGCATTCCTATTGCTTCAGATTCATCAAGTGCATTTGCCACCATTATAATCAGCAGGAAAATAACTTTCATGGCGAAATGGCGAGCGGCAAGCCCGCCCGTCAAATTTTTTTCGTATATTCCGCAACCGATAATTATTAAGTAATCCAACACCATAACAATCAACAATATCTTTAAAATTCCGTTGACTTCGCCCAAAATTCCGGACTCGTTCAAATTCTCAACCAAATTATCTGAATAGCCGAATATATTGCTGTTTTTCAGTTCAGTTTTGCAAATTTCAATTTTTTGTTCGTATTCGCTTTTAGTTTCTTCGTCAAGATTTTTTTCAAGCTCCAGATATTTTGTAAAATCCTTCAGTGCATTTTCGTACTTATCGGCGGCTGTATCTTCAGGCAAACTAAAATAGGATTCGCCGCGCCATTTATAGGCAGTTGCAAAAGTTTTGTTCATTTCTACAGCTTTATCAAAATCTGCTATTGCCTCTTCATATCTTTTCAGTTGAAAATTGGCGTAGCCGCGATTGGCGTACACCAGATAATCAACAAAACCTAAATCAACAGCCTTATCATATTGATTTAAAGACTCCAAGTAATTATCTTGAAAAAATTCAATTTCGCCCAAATAAAAATACGCCTCACCGTAATTTTCATCAAGATCAAGGGCATCATTTATAGAATCCCTTGCACTGTCGTACTCTTCAGACGATATATATTTTTGAGCGGCTAAAAGATAATTTGTCTTAGCCTCTTCGTTTTTACCCTGTTTCCGGTAGACAAGCGCGCGCCCTTGATAAGCCATTCCAAAATCTGAATCAAGCTGAATAACTTTATTAAAATCGTTCAAGGCGTCAGCATATTTTTCTAAATAGCAATAATCCAAGCCGCGTCCAACATAAGCCAATAAATTTTCATAATCCAGATCAAGAGCGTTAGTAAAATCTTGTACCGATAAATCGAAATTATTATTTTGAAAACTTCTTTGACCAGCTTCAATAAAATATTTCAGTGATTCCTCATTTTCATCTTGAGCGCGATAAACCCACGCAAGCCCTCTGTAAGGATTTGAAGTATCTTTATCAAGCGAAAGTGAAGTATTAAAACTTTCTTCAGCAAGGGAATAATTTTTCAATTCATAGTAAGCCCAGCCGAGAGAGCAATAATAATCTGCGTTGTTGTTTTCAATCGAGATTGCCGCCTTAAATTCGTTAACCGCCTCTTGATATTTTCCGGCGTTGTAATATTCTTCGCCTTGATTAAAATGCTTTTCGGATTCTTCATTTGCAAAGGCAATTTGTAGCGGTAAAATTACAAGTGCAACTGCAATAAAAATCGCCGCCAAATATGACAAAAAAACATTTTTCAAAAACATAACAATAACTCCTTTAAACTGTTGATAAACTTTCTTTAAGTTCGATAGAGCGTTTGTTAAATCCTTTGTATTATTAATTTTGGAGTGATTAAAATGCAGAAAATTTTTCCACGCGTGATAATAGCGGCAACGCAGAGCGGCGCGGGCAAAACTACAATTACAAGCGGGATATTGGCGGCGTTAAAAAAGCGCGGGCTGAATGTTCAGCCTTACAAAGTCGGACCGGATTATATTGATACGGGATTTCACGAAATTGCAAGCGGCAAAGTTTCACATAATCTGGACAGTTGGCTGGTAGGAGAAAAAAAGTTGTTCGAGAGTTTTTTTATGCCCCTGGAACGCTCCAGAATCGCCGTTATTGAGGGTGTAATGGGGTTGTACGATTGTGGAGTAGGGGGAGTGTCTTCAACCGCCGAAATTTCGCTTATTTTGCGTTCTCCGGTTATTTTGGTTATTGACGCAAAAAGTATGGGGACTTCGGCGGCGGCGGTTGCCTTGGGTTTTCGTGAATTTGACAAAAACGTAAACTTAGCGGGCGTTATTTTAAATCGTGTAGGATCTGATTCGCACAAAAAAATTATTGTTGACGCGCTGGAAAAAATTAATATCAAATGTTTTGGAGCGATTAAGCGCAACGCCGAATTTGTTTTACCTGAAAGACATTTGGGACTTGTACCTACAGCTGAAAATAATTTTGCCGGAATTATTGAAAAAATCTGCGCGACGGTTGAAAGTGAACTTGACATTGATAAAATAATTGAAGTTGCAAATTCTGCGCCCGCGGTTAATATTGAAATTCCGGCTGTCAAAAAAATTTCTTCAAAATGTTTTGGAGCAATTAAGCGCAACGCCGAATTTGTTTTACCTGAAAGACATTTGGGACTTGTACCGACGGCTGAAAATAATTTTGCCGGAATTATAGAAAAAATCTGCGCGACGGTTGAAAGTGAACTTGACATTGATAAAATAATTGAAGTTGCCAACTCTGCGCCGCCTGTTCAAATTCAAAACTATTCCACTATCACACTACCACATTACCACACTAAAATAGCCGTTGCAAAGGACGCGGCTTTTAATTTTTATTATGAAGAAAGTTTACAGGAATTGGAAAAGCTGGGCGCGGAAATTGTTTACTTCAGCCCGCTTGACGATGAAAAACTTCCCGAAAATATCAGCGGCTTAATCATTGGCGGTGGCTTCCCTGAAATGTTCGCAGAAAAACTTCAATCAAATAAAAAAATCCGCGCGGCAATTCGCACGGCGGCTGAAAATAATTTGCCGATTTACGCAGAATGCGGCGGCTTTATGTACCTTATGAATACCATTACAGATTTTGGCGGGCGAAATTTTGAAATGTGCGGCGTAATTCCTGCGCGCGCGTTTATGACTGACAAATTACAAATGGTAGGTTACGTTGAGGCGGAAATTTTGCAGGATTGTATAATTGGCAAGGCGGGCGATAAATTGCACGCGCACGAGTTCCATTTTTCCACGGCTGAAACCGACAGAAATATTTTTGCTTGCAAGCGTATTCGTACCGGCAAAATTTTTCGCGCAGGTTTTTTTACTGAAAATATTGTGGCGTCTTACTTGCACATACATTTTGCGGGCTGTCCACGCGCCGCCGAAAATTTTGTAAACGCTTGCAACAATTACAATTCATTTTCCGGAATTGTATAATCAGTCAGCATTTTTCTATATTTTTCAATAAAAATTTTATTGCGCTGTGACAACGGCAATTTTCCTGTTTCCACTGCATATTTTACTATTTCGCCGTTTGACCAATCGGGATGAATTTTTTCCAATTCGTCAGTTACGGCTGTATAAATATCGTCGCCCGCATCTTCGCCAATATCCCAAAAACAAGGGTAAGCGTACGGAAAAGTTTTGTCGTTAAGAAGCGCGGCAAAAAGTTTTTTGAACAATTCCAGCCATTCCACGCACAAATATTCTTGTCGGAACGAAAAATTTTTATTTGGAATTTCTACAGTTAAAATGTTTCTCAAATCGTAATGTACAGCAGAAATTTTCAAAGCGGTTATTCTGTCGTCGTAAGTATCGCCCAATTCAATTTCACAACTGTAGCCTATAGATTTTCCGCGATCATTACATTTTTTGTCGAAGTCTATACATTTTTGAATATAATTAAAAAGTTTCACAAATTGCGGCATAGGGTCGCTTAACAATTCGTCAAAAATAAAACTTTCGCTGTTTTGCGCATTTCTGAAATTTAATGTCAAATATCCGCAGTCTATATCGGCATAATCTATACTGAAATTTTTACTGAATATCCAATCTCTCAACACGCCTACAGCCACAAAATATTGCTTTTTATCAAATACGAGCGGTGGCAAGCCGCCTTTCTTTTTTAATCTTTCTTTCAACATGGCAAAATTATTTTCTTTGCAAAGGTCGTCAAAATATTCTTTGGCAGTCATAAAATCGTACCATGTGACAACTTTTTCTCCAACGTCTATAAATACGCAAAATGGATAACAACCACTGCAACCGCAACCGCAATCATAAATGAAAATAAAATTATCTTTGTAGCCGTCTATTAAATCAGGGTAAAGATATTCCGGAATAATTTGGACGTAATCGCCGTCAAACTTTTTGACAGTATCCAAAAAATTTTTGCCGTTTACAAAAATGTTGACAGCATCCGTTTTGTATCCGTCAGCCGCGTATTCAACCTTTGTAAATCTAAATTCAATCCTGTCCATAAAAATTCCCCCTAAACAAAAAGACTCGAAAGAAATTTTCCGAGCCTAAATTTTTAATCAATGATTTTTAATTTTTTCAAAGCCTCTTCAGCCGCCATTTTTTCGGCAAGCTGTTTACTTTTGCCGACGCCGTAACCCAAAATTTCGCCGTTCAATTTCACGGCACTTTCAAAAGTGCGATCGTGCGGCGGTCCATCCATACTTATTTCAATGTATTCGGGAAGTGCGCCGCTGTATTCACGTTGCGAAAATTCCTGCAAAACTGATTTAACGTCGATTATAATTTTTCCAACTTTGACATTTTTAAATTCGTCTGCAAGTTGCCGCCAAACATAATCTTTGGCAACTTCCCAGCCTTTGTCAAGATAAATTGCGCCGATAACCGCCTCAAATGCATCTTCCAAATTTGATTCACGTTCACGCCCGCCGCCCGCGTTTTCGCCGTAACTCAAAAGTAAAACTTCGCCGAATCCCAAATTTTTTGCAAGTTTGGCAAGAGTTGGACCGCAAACAATCGCCGCGCGGGTTTTTGTCAATTCGCCCTCTGAAAGATTATCAAATTTGTTGAAAAGGTAAGTGCTGGACGCCAATTCCAAAACTGCGTCGCCCAAAAATTCCAATCGCTCGTTGTGGGCGATTTTTTTTACCGGTTTATTTGCGGCTTCTGCGTCTTCTTCAATTTTTTTGGCGTAGGATTTATGAGTCAGTGCAACGTGTAAAAATTCAATCTGCGTAAATTCGACGCCCAATTTTTTTGCAAGCTGTTGAAGTTGACGCCTTCGCGCAGGCGGTAATGGTGCAAGTTCAAATTTTTTTTCTGCCATATCAATCACTAAACTTTTTTAAAACGATACAGGCGTTGTGCCCGCCGAATCCAAACGAATTTGAC
>JAFSZS010000234.1 GCA_017455645.1 Selenomonadaceae bacterium
ATCATTGTTTCAATTTTTGCCGCGTCAATATTCATTGTTTCGGCGTCAATGTCACAAAAAATCGGCGTGATATTATTCCAACTCAAAACGTGCGGCGTTGCGGCGAATGTAAAAGGCGTGGTAATGACTTCGCCCGAAAGTCTCAAAGATTGACAGGCAACCATTAAAGCGATTGTGCCGTTGTTGAAAAGCGAAAGGTAGGGAACTTTTAAAAATTGCGTCAATTCCCGCTCCAACATTGTATGTTGCGGACCGTTGTTTGTCAGCCATTGCGCGGACCAAATATCTTGCAATTTTGCCGAAACTTCCTCAATTTTTGGCAGGACGGGGCGTGTTACGTAAATTCTTTCTCTGAACGGTTCAAAGTTCAAATTCAATCTTCCTTTCGAATTTGGCAAAAAAATTTATGACGTTAGGCGCGTGAAACCTTTGCATTTTTACGGCGGTTAAAATGTGCACGGGATTTAACGCCTCCGCCATATCGTAGGAGCCGAGATTTTTAAAGCGGCTGATTTGCACTTGTACAATTTCGTATTTGTATTCTTTGTGAGTTTTCAGCCAAGTTAAAGCCTTTGCCAAAGTTTGAATCGTGATACAGTTAAAAACAATTCGCCCGCCCGCGTCAATTTTTTTATCGACAGTTGTTAAAATTTCTTCGAGAAAACCGCCGCTGCCGCCGATAATTGCAACGTCGACTTTTGGAATTTTTGACAAGCCGTCGGGAGCTTCGGCGTTTATGATTGTGATATTTTTTACTGAAAATTTTTCTGCGTTTTTTTCAATGAGGTTGACGCCCTCCAATTTTCTTTCAAGAGCGTAAACGTGCCCGCCCTTTGCCAAAAGTGCCGCCTCAATCGAAATTGAACCCGTTCCCGCGCCGATGTCAACCACAATATCTTTTTCGCCGATATTTGCATTTGCCAAAGTTAAAATTCTGATTTCCCTTTTTGTCATAGGAATTTTGCCGCGTATAAATTCGTCGTCGTCAATTCCCAACATTTCACCACTTCCCAACAATCAGAATGCAATTTTTGACAGGCTCCATTTTGGCGGCGGCGATTAAATTTGTGCAGATAATTTTTTCGTCAAAGTAAGACAGCCGCGCGCAAATTGCGATTTTTGAGTTTTCGCTCCAGCCGTTCTCAAGCAAGATTTTTGAAATTGTGGCAGAATTAAATTCATTGTCAGTCAACATTCCCAACATTTCACCACTTCCCAACAATCAGAATGCAATTTTTGACAGGCTCTAAATTGGCGGCGTCGATTAAATTTGTGCAGATAATTTTTTCTTCAGGGTATGACAGCCGCGCGCAAATTGCAATTTTTGAGTTTTCGCTCCAGCCGTTTTCAAGCAAGATTTTTGAAATTGTGGCAGAATTAAATTCATTGTCAGTCAACATTCCCAAAATTTTTTCCGGCGCAAATTTTAAATCTTCAGCTGAAGGTTTACGCCCGTGAAAACTTAAAAGCGTTGCATTGTGCCACGGCAGAGCCAATTTTGCAAAGGCTAATTGCATTGCGCTGATTGACGGGATAACCTCGATTATTGCCGGCTCAAAATTTTTTCGCAGCAAATCTAAAATTGAATAATAGCCCGGGTCGCCGCTTGCCATTACAACCACTTCATCAATCAAAATTTTTTCTTGCACGAAATTTATAACCGCGTTTAAATCTTTGGTTATCGCGCAGGTTTCCTGATTGGGCGTTGAAAATTCTGCAAGGGCGCGGCGTCCTCCGACTAAAAATTTTGCAGCTGAAATTTTTTCAAGCGCGGCAGGCGTTATAAAATTTTTTGCGCCGGGTCCAATTCCGGCAACGATTATTTTTTTACTGTTCAATTTCACTGCTCCCCAAAATATTTCCTGCGTAATCAACCAAAATCACAGAAATTTTAATTTCGCCAAAAATATAACGTTCTGCCCTTAAACTTGCACGCTCGGCGATTTTTTTATAGACACGCTCCAAGTTATTTTCTGCGATAATTTTTGTGGCGTCTTCAGTTGTATTTGAATTTAAAATTTTTTGCACTTCGACAGAATTTAAACCTTCAGCCGCCGCGTAAGCCGCCAAAGTTTCAAGCCGCCCGTCAGCAACGCGGTTATGAGTATGAAAAATTCCCGCGGCAACTTTTATCAATTTGCCGATGTGCCCGCACAAAATTATTTTTGAAATTTTTCTTTCAGCCGCCGCCTCCAACATAAAGCCGATAAAATTGCTCGTCTGAATAATCGCCTCGGCAGGATAACCCAATTTCTGCGCGATAACTTCGCCGATTTTGCCCGGTACAAAAATCAAAGTGTCATAGCCCGCCGCCTTTGCAACGTCAATCTGCGGTACGAGCGAATTTTTGAAGGCGTCTTCACTCATTGGGCGCAAAACTCCGGTACTGCCAATAATCGACAAGCCGCCCTCAACGCCCAAAATTGGATTCAAAGTTTTTTTCGCAAGCTCCACGCCCGCGGGAATTGAAATTTCAATTTCCAAATTTGTAACGTTAAATTCGGCGGCAACATTTTTAATCAGTTGACGCGGCGCGGGATTTATCGCAGGTTCACCAATCGGAAGCTGCAAGCCGCTTTTTGTAATTGTACCGACGCCGAGACCTGCGCGAAAAATTATTTCGTTGCCGGAAATTTTTTTTGTTGTAGTGAAAATCGACGCGCCGTTTGTAATGTCAGGGTCATCGCCGGAATTTTTTATTACTTCAACTTTTACGCCGTCGCGCAGGATTTCAACGCTGTTAATTGGAATTTTTAAAATTGTGCCGTCCAGCGCGGTAATTTCCACGCATTTTACAATTTCGCCGCTTGCAAAATAAATCAACGCCGCCTTGACGCCCGCCGCCGCCGCCGCGCCCGTTGTGAAGCCGCCGCGTAAAAATTTTTTAGTCACGCCGCGCCCGTCTTTTCAGTTTCTTTGCGCTTTTTATCAAGTTCTGCCAAAATTTTTCTGTAAGCGTCAGTATCTGCTTTAATTAAAGTCACAAATGCACCTGTAGAATATTCATCAGGTTCAGCAACAACTTTTTCAATCGGCGTCGGCTCAACAATTCGGTTTTTCATAACCTTAATTTCGTTGCCGTCCTCATCTTTATAATATTTACCTGCCTTGAAATCTTCATACATTACC
>JAFSZS010000235.1 GCA_017455645.1 Selenomonadaceae bacterium
CTTCTACTACAACGGCAACGGTAACGATTCTATCAGCGGCGCAGGCGAAAATGATACCGTCAACTTGTTAGATATTACTTTGGATCAAATTACCACAGAATCTACTAACAACTCATTGAAACTCAGCTTCAGCAACGGCGGTAGCCTCGAACTCGATACCAACAACGGTACTACCTTCAATATTTCCGGTACAAATTACACTTACAACAAGAACGAAAACAAATTTGACGAAAAATAAGCATTCCTGCTGGACATCCAGTTTACATAAATTCTGATTATATGGATGGTTAGAGATTTTGCTACACGGTGAAACAAATTCATCGACAAAGGAACCACCGCCTTGAAACAAAATGTTCTGCCTCTGTATGATAAAAGTTGTTCATAAAAACAATTAACTCCTTTCTTAAGCCCCCGACTTCGGTTGGGGGTTCTTTTTTTGCCTTGAATAAACTGCTATAATATTTTTGGTGATAATATGAGAATTGCGATTTTAACTGTAACTGACGCCGGCTTTAAACTTGCCGAAAAAATAAATTGCGGACAAATTTTCTGTAAAGGACGGGATTTTGACAGCCTGAAAAATTTTGTTGCAGAAGTTTTTAATAAGTTCGACGCACTGATTTTTATCTGCGCGACGGGAATTGCAGTGCGGATGATTGCGCCGCACATTTTAAGCAAGTTAAGCGATCCTGCGGTTATTGTGATTGACGAGCGCGGGCAAAATGTTATAAGCCTTTTGAGCGGGCACGTTGGCGGAGCTAACGAATTAACTTTAAAAATTGCCGAGGCGATTAATTCAAATCCCGTTATAACAACTGCAACTGACGTAGAAAATAAATTCGCCGCCGATAGTTTCGCCGCAAAACTGGGATTAATTCCAACGCCCAAAACTGCGATTAAGGCGATAAATGCAGCAGTCCTGCGCGACGAGCCGGTTTATCTGACAGCGGGCAATGTAACTTTGAATTTAATCCCGCAAAAATTAATAGCGGGTATTGGTTGCAAGCGCGGCACTTCAACTGAAAAAATCTCCGCGGCAGTTACGGCGGCTTGTGAAATGATTAATCAGCCGGTTGAAAGGATAAAAATTTTGGCAAGCGTCGATATAAAAAGCGATGAAGGCGGCTTGCTGGAATTTGCAAAAAATTTGGGAGTCGAAATAAAATTTTTCAGCGTTGAAGAATTGGCAAAAAAAATTACCGAGTATAAACTTTCAGAATCAAATTTCGTGAAAGATACACTCGGTATTGGTAATATTTGTGAGGCGGCGGCGTTATGTTGCGTAGAATCTGCGCGATTCGCTCTGCCTAAAAAAAATTTTGACGGCGTAACGGTTGCCTTGATTTTTGAAAAAATTTAATCTTCGTCAACGTCAGACCATTCCAAATTATCTGCGCGGTTATCCTGCTTGTTGCCGTTTTTGTGAATTACAAAAGGCTTGTTGTCGGGATTAGGTACAAAAGTTTCAGCTATAAGATATTTAACTTCAAAAACTTTCGATTCGCCGTCTTTTTCCAAAGTTACGGTCGGGTTGCCTTTTTCGTTAATTTGTTGCGGCAGAATTGTACCTTCATCTTTTTTCAAACGTTCGCGCATTTTCTTTTTCATTTTCTTTAACTTTTCTTTTCTTCTGTCAACAGTCATAAAAATTACCCCCTTTGCCGGTAAAATATAATCGAAAATTTTTGTGAGGTCAAATGCAATGGGAAAAATAACAATCGTGGGAATTGGTCCCGGAAATATTTCAGAAATGACGCCCAAGGCTCGGCTTGCGATTGAAAAAGCTGAAGTTATCGCCGGTTACAACACTTATATAAAATTAATTCCTGAACTTGTCAATGGCAAAAAAATTATCGGTACGGCAATGATGCAGGAAATTGAACGCTGCCAAATGACGATTGAAGAAGCGCGAGCCGGTAAAAATGTTGCGCTGATTTCTTCAGGCGACGCCGGAATTTATGGAATGGCGGGGCTTGTTATCGATATGATTTTAGACTTGCCGGAAAATGAACGCCCGAAATTTGAAGTTGTAGC
>JAFSZS010000236.1 GCA_017455645.1 Selenomonadaceae bacterium
ACAGGAGGAATTTTTTTATGACAAAGGCAGAATTAATCGCAGAAGTTGCAAATACGGTAGGTATCGACCGCAAACAAGCTGATAAAACCGTTACTGCAGTTTTTGAAACTATCAAAAAAAATTTAATCGCAGGCGAAAAAGTTCAAATTATCGGCTTCGGCACTTTTGAAAATCGTACTCGTAGCGCGCGCAAAGGTCGCAACCCTCGTACCGGCGAAGAAATCAAAATTGCCGCTTCCAAGCTCCCCTCTTTTAAAGCCGGCAAAGGTCTTAAAGAGGCTGTAAACGCTTAATCGAATTTCCGCAGGGTCGGGCAAATTTGCTCGGCTCTGTTTTTGTTTTAACTTGACTGCAAAAATTTAACTTGCTAAAATTTCAGCACTCTACAGAAAGGATTGTGAAATTTTGGACTCGTTAATTTTGCCGCTGGCAGCTGTAACAATTCTTGCACTGATAAGCGGCTATTTTTCTTTAATGGAAACTGCACTTTCAGAAAGTTTGCACGGGCGAATTGAAAAACTTGCTGAAGGCGGCAATTCCGACGCTCAAGCGGCTCTTTCAATGCTTGAATCGCCCGCAATTCCGCTTTTAATTTCAAAAGCCGGCGCAACTGTTGCAGGAATTTTTTCCGGTTTCTGCGCGATCCCACTTTCAAAAATAATTTTTACAGAAATAAATTTTTTTGAACAGGCGCAAACAGTTTCAATTATAATTTCAATCGCCGCGGTAATTTTTCTGATGATTTTGTTTGGCGAATTTTTACCCGTCCGCACGGCGCAACAATCGCCCGAAAAAGTTTTGCTGGAACATTTTAAAAGCTTTAACTTAATCGTAAAAATTTTCAGCCCACCGGTTAAATTAATTTCAAAAATGACTGAAGGCGTCATGATGATTTTTGGAATGAACGCCGAAACTCAAGATATTGTTACTGAAGACGAAGTAAAAGATTTAATCGAACAAGGCACGGAGGACGGCACTTTTGAGCAATCCGAACGCGCAATGGTAGATAAAATTTTTCAGCTTAGCGACCAAACTGCGTACGCTTTAATGACGCCGCGCACTCAAATGATTTGGCTTGATATTTCAGACAGCCTCGAACAAAATTTAAAAATTATCCGTGAAAATAAGCAAAATGTTTTTCCCGTAGGCGAAGGAAATTTGGACGAATTCCGCGGCGTGCTTTACGCAAAAGATTTACTGGACGCCGTTTTAAATAAAAAAGCCGACGAAGAAATTAATTTGGCGGCGGTTATCAAAAAGCCGATTTTTATACCGCGCACAATGGAAACTTTCCGCCTTGTCGAAAAATTTAAGGCAACCGGCGATTCTGTGGCTATTGTCAATGACGAATACGGCGGCGTTGTTGGTTTTATCACGCTTGACGATATCGCGCAGGAAATAGTTGGATTGGAAGAGCCGGAAGAGCCGCAATTTTCGCTGAAGAAAGATAATAATTGGCTTGTCGACGGGCTTTACGATATTGACGATTTTAAGCGGCGTTTTAATCTTGAAACTTTGCCGGACGAAGAACGCGACCACTTTCAAACAATGGGCGGCTTTTTAACTTCGCTTTTCGGCTATATTCCAAAAGTCGGCGAATTTCGGGAATGGAACAATTTTAAATTTCGCGTTGAAAGAATGGACGGCGCGCGCATTGATAAAATTTTTGTAACTCGAAAAGTTGACACTGAAAAAATTTTATGATAATCTTTGCAAGTCTTTAAGTACCCGTACGTTAGCGGGGAATTTAAGCCTTTGGAGCGTTATATTAAACGTGATGGGTTGTCAGTAATGACGACGGAAGCGGGCGCGGTGAATTAGGAATGAGACTTTAAAGTGTAAAAATTTTATGTAAGTTCTCAATAACGGTGCTTGACTCGAAATCAATTTTGGTTTCAAGTCACTTAAGGAGAGGTGTCCGAGTGGTCGATGGTGCTTGACTCGAAATCAAGTGTAGCTAATAACTACCGTGGGTTCGAATCCCACTCTCTCCGCCACTAAAGAAATTTACAAGTCCCGTAATTTGCCGGGGCTTTTTTAGCATTTGACGATTAACCGCAATTTTGATAGAATTTCAAAAAAATTTGGGAGCGTGAAAAATTTGGATAAAAAGCAAATTGAAAAAATCGTAGCAGAAAAAATTGACGCGGCACTTAAAGCAAACGATACACCAAAAAAATTTTTCATAACAGAAAACGGGCGCGGCGTGGTTGACGGCGGCGATTTATACAACGCGGTTTTGGCTGAAGTTTTAAGCGTCATGAAAATTGCGCTTGTCGATATTATTTCTGAAATTAATTCTAAGCCTGCCGAAAAAGTTGCACCTGCGAAATTTTCAAAAAAATAATTTTTGTACCAAACTAAAAAACCGTCCAATTTCGGACGGCTATTTTTTTTGCCCAAACTAAAATTTTTAGGCGGGCAAATTTTCTTCATCAAGATAAATAATTTTCGGCTCCGCGCCTTCGTTGATACATTCTTCGGTAACAATAACTTTGCGCGGTCTTTCAGTTTTCGGAATGTCAAACATAACGTCCAACATTACATCTTCGATAATTCCTTTCAGCGAACGCGCGCCGGTTTTTCTTTCGATAGCTTTTTTTGCAACTGCCAACAGTGCCGCCTCTTCAAATTCCAGCTGAACATTATCCATTGCCAAAAGTTTTTGATACTGTTTGACGGGCGCATTTTTCGGCTCGGTTAAAATTCTCAAAAGTGAATGTTCGTCCAAAGTTTCAAGCGTGCAAATTACCGGCAAACGCCCGATAATTTCAGGAATAATCCCGTACTTCATTAAATCTTCAGGGCGCACTTGGTGAATCAGTTCATTAAATTTTTCGTCAGTGTCTTCCTTGGGCGGAATATCTGCGCCAAAACCTAAATTAGATTCGCCCTTGCGTACGCGCTTGGCAACAATTTTATCAATTCCAACAAACGCGCCGCCGACAATAAATAAAATATTGCGCGTGTCAACTTTGATAGTTGGAGCTTCGGGGTGTTTACGTTGCCCGCGCGCGGTAAATTCTACAACGCTGCCTTCCAACATTTTCAAAAGTCCCTGTTGTACGCCTTCATGTCCGGGGTCTGCAGTGATTGAATTGTTTTCGCCGGATTTACGGGCTATTTTGTCAAATTCATCAAGGTAAATAATCCCGTGTTCGGTTTTTTCAATATCCTGCCCTGCCGCGTAATATAAATTTCTAACGGCAACTTCAACATCTGCGCCGACGAATCCCGCTTCAGTAAGGCTTGAGGCGTCAGTAACTGCAAAAGGAATATCCAGCAATTTTGAAAGATGACTTAACAGCGCAGTTTTGCCGCAGCCTGTAGGACCCAAAATTATTACGTTGGACTTGTCAATTTCTTCATCCATTCCGGCGTGATCAATTCCATATTTCATTCGCTTGTAGTGATTGTACACGGCAACAGACAGAATTTTTTTGGCGCGTTCCTGCTTGATTATAAATTGGTCAAGATATTCTTTGATTACGTGCGGTTTATTTTTTTCCAAAAGTTCGCCGAGCGTATCAGCGAAAGTTCTTTTGGAAGAAAATTTTTGCTCCATTTCATCTTCAATTATATTATGGTAAATTTCTTTGATACAATTTTTGCAGATACCAAAACCTGTATTGGGATCAAAAATTGGTGCGTCGCTTCGATTATGAACTTTGACGCGGCGTCCACATAAACTGCAGCGAAAACTTCCTAATTCCATTTATTTTTAACTCCTTCAAATTTTCCAATAAAAAATCTTGCCAATATTTTTGGCAACGTGTATAATACACCTTGCACTGTTTGTGCGTCAACTTTTTTGAATTTGAGGTGTTCATTTTGAAAGATAAAATCCATCCGAAATATTTTGAAGCAACTGTTATTTGCGGTTGCGGCAATACTTTTAAAACCGGCTCCACAAAAAAAGAATTGCGCGTCGATGTTTGCTCCAAATGTCATCCTTTCTTTACAGGGCGTCAACGTGACGTTAAAGCCGGCGGTCGTATCGAGAAATTTAACAAACGCTACAAAAAGGGATAATTTTTTAAATCGTTTTGAAAACGTCGCGGGAGATTGTATCTTCTGCGATTTTTATTTTGTACGAAAGTTTTTCGCACTCTTCGCGCAGGAGTCCCGCCAAAACGTGAACAACCGGAAATTCTGTTGCAAAGTGCCCGGCGTCTACCACGTGAATCTTACTTTCAGCCGCGTTTTGCGCTTCGTGATATTTTAAATCGCCCGTAACGAACGCCTGCGCGCCGTGAAATTTCGCCTTTGAAATAAATTCACTGCCCGCGCCGCCGCAAAGTCCAACTTTTTCAATCAGAAAATCGCCCGCATCAACAAGCCTTACACTTTCAGCATTCAAACTTTTTTTGACGTGCAGGGCAAAATCTTTAGCAGTCATTTTTTGCGGAAGTTTGCCGATTCTGCCCAATGAAAAAATTTCTTCCTCAAAAGTTTTCACGTCAACAAGTCCCAACTTTTGGGCGAGTACGTCATTAACGCCGCCTTGTACGCTGTCCAAATTTGTATGCGCGGCGAAAACTGCAATATCATTTTTAATCAAAGTTTGTAATTTTTTTCCGAGCGGTAAATCCGTGCGAAAATTTTTTACTGCGCGAAAAATAATTGGGTGGTGGGCAATGATTAAATCTGCGCCAAACTCAACCGCAGCTTTTACAGTTTCTTCTGTCACGTCAAGGCAAACAAAAATTTTTTCAACTTCAGAATCAAAACTGCCGACGAGCAAGCCGGGGTTATCCCAATCTTCGGCAAGTTGACGCGGCGCAATTCTATTCATAATTTCAGAAATATGTTGCACTGTAATTTTTTTCATATTAAAATCGCCTTTCTTTGCTGATTGTGCTATAATTTTAACAAAAAATTTTTTTGCGGTAAAGGAGGATAAATTATGGCAGAAGAACCACGCAGAATCATTCACGTTAAAGGCGTTGGAAAAGCTTCACAAGCTCCCGACCAAGTTACAATTTCGCTGGAATTGGAGGCTACAGACGAAGAATATTCAAAATCTGTAGAAAAAATCGCAGAAAAAATTTCAGCATTGCGTAAATCTGTAGTGGAGGCAGGTTTTGACACTGAAGACCTTAAAACTATACGATTTTTTATTGAGCCGGTTTATGATTGGCAAGATATAGATGGCAGAACATAGCAAATTTTCAAATGTCATAATGCAAAACACACTTTGGAACTAACTTTTGATTTTGATAACGAAAAATTTAACACGGCACTTTATACTTTGACAAAATGTCTCTCCAATCCGGAAATTTCAATTTCATTTGCAATAAAAGACAAAACTAAAATTGAAGAAAAATTGTTACAAAGTGCCGCTGAAGATGCACGGCGTAAAGCTGAAATTCTCTGCGCGGCTTCCAATGTCAAACTCGGTAAATTATTAAGTATAGGATTTACTCCGGAACATGGTACGCGAGTTCTGTCAGCAACTGAAATTGATAGTCTGTTATCCGAAGTGGTGTGCGGTGGTGCCGCTCCTAAAAACATGAACACACGAATTTTCATTCCAAAAGATATTGAAGAAACAAAAAACATTTATTTTTCTTGGGAAATTTTAGATTAAGGGGTTGTTTAAATGAAGAAAATTGTTGTAATACCCGGCGACGGCATCGGCAAAGAAATTACTGATTCAGCGGTTGCAGTTTTGAAAAAGATTGACGAAAAATTTAAAATCGGCTTGGAATTTGAATATCACGACGCGGGCGGCGCAAGCTACGATAAATACGGCGAGCCTTTGACTGCTGAAACATTGGACGCTTGCAAGGCGGCTGACGCGGTTTTATTCGGCGCGGTAGGCGGTCCCAAATGGGATAATATCGAAGTTTCAAAACGCCCCGAAAAAGCTTTATTCGGCTTGAGAAAAGGTCTTGGCTTGTATGGAAATTTGCGCCCTGTCAAAATCTACGACGCGCTTATTGACGGCTCCCCGCTCAAAAAAGAAATTGTTGCAGGCGCAGATATTTTGATTGTGCGTGAACTCGTAGGCGGTATTTATTTTGGTCCGCGTTGCGAATCTGAATTTGTTGACGGCGTAGAGCGTGCGTTTGATACAGAGGTATACTCCGTACCGGAAATTGAAAGGATTGCACGCCTTGCCTTTGAATCTGCGCGAAAACGCCGCAAAAAGGTTACTTCAGTAGATAAAGCAAATGTTTTGGCAAGTTCCAGACTTTGGCGGCGCGTAGTTAATGAAATTAGCAAAGAATATGACGACATTGAACTTAATCATTTATACGTTGATAATTGCAGTGCTCAACTTGCAATTAAACCAACCCAATTTGATGTGGTTTTGTCATCAAATATGTTTTCAGATATTTTGAGCGATGAATTTGCTGCTATTGGTGGTTCGCTTGGTTTACTTCCCAGTATTTCTATTGGAGGAATAACTAACCTAGCGGAAGCAATTTCCGGAAGTGCGCCTGACATAGCGGGAAAAGGCATTGCGAATCCTATAGGCGAAATTCTTAGCGCGGCACTTCTTTTAAGATACAGCTTAAAAAATGAAAACGCCGCTCAAGCTATCGAGTCGGCAGTTGATAAAACTTTGGCGGACGGCTACCGCACTGCTGATATTTATAAAGACGGATTAAATCGAGTGAATACCGTCGAAATGACAAACGCTATTATTGACAGAATTTAAAAATCTGCAAAAAAATTTTCTATTGAAAAAATGCCTGTCTTCGTGTAAAATCATTTCTGTTAGCAATGACAACACGAGGAAGGCATTTTTTACGTTGGTTATTCTATCAGCCTTTCTTTTGATTGTCAATTATTCAGAAGAGAGGCGATTTTTTATGGCTGAAAGTATTTTTGACAAGTGCGTTTCAGACAAATCTATTTTGGAAAAATCAAATGTAGTGTACCTTTTGACAAACAAGCTTAATTTAATGCGTTATGTTGGTAAAACTACTAAAAAGTTGCGTTTGCGGCTTTATCAACACAGAAATTTAAATAATACTTATATTGATAGGAGTATTCAAAAATACGGCTGGGAAAATTTTTCTGTTGAAATTTTAGAAGAATGTGAAACGCCGGAACAACTTAATGAACGTGAAATTTTCTGGATTAAATTTTTAGATACGAAACGCCCAAACGGTTATAATTTGACAGACGGCGGCGATGGAAATCACGGCTATATTGTTTCTGAAAAAACAAGAAAATTACGTTCGGAAAATAGTCCTCTTAAACGTGCTGTACGTTGTATTGATACAAATCAGATTTTTTCCTCAATTACAGCCGCCGCTAAATCTTTGAATATTTCCGAAACATCTATTTGGAAAGTTTGTAACAGAATCTTTATCCGCGCTAATGGTTTGAAATTTGAATATCTGGATGATCCGCTTACCGAAAAAGAAAAACTTAGAGAGGCAAAAAAAATAATAGGTAAAGCAGTTAGGTGTATCGACACAAACGAAAAATTTGACAGCATATCTGAGGCAGCCAAATATTTTAATCTTTGTAAGTCACATGTGTCCGCCGTTTGCAACGGACGTTTATTATCGACCGGTCATTTACATTTTGAGTATGTCCAAAAACAAAAACCTGAAAATAAAACTTTTCCAATAAAAAAAGCCGTACGTTGTGAAGAAAACGGAATTATTTATGGCAGCATTAAAGAGGCTTCGCGTCAAACCGGAATTAGCAACACAATTATTAGCAGGGCTTGTAGAAAAGAAAATGCTACCGGCGGCGGTTATTACTGGCAGTTTGTTAAATAAAAAAAGCCGCCCGTATTGGACGACTTAACCCCGTGAAATTGCGGGGATTTTTTATTTTAGACTTTGAATTTTTTGACTTCCTGCTGCAATTCATTAGCCATTTGACTAAGGTTATTAGCCTCGTTTGATATTTCGTGTACAGATGCGCTTTGTTCTTCGGTAGCCGCGCTGACAGTTTCGGCTTCTTCGGCGGCAATTTTGCTGGATTCGCCGATTGTGCGGACGTTCTCAACAATTTTTTCGCCGTTTTTAGCCATTGCCCGCGTTGAATGTGAAATTGCCTGCATTTCCGAGCTAACCTGCTCTACAATATCAGTAATTTTTCTGAACGCCTCGCCCATTGACATAATATTTTCTGCGCCGACTTTGAAGGATTCGTTGCCGGCTTCCATATCTTTTATAGCCTTGCTTGTATCTTCCTGCGTAACTTTGATTAAATCTGAAATTTGTTGCGCCGCTTCCTGTGAACTTTCGGCAAGTTTCCTGACTTCATCAGAAACAACGGCAAAGCCGCGCCCGTGTTCTCCTGCGCGAGCTGCTTCAATAGCGGCGTTTAACGCAAGCAAATTAGTTTGATCTGCAATACCGGCAATGGTACCGACAATCTGCCCGATTTTTTGGGAATTTTCGCCGAGAGTCATAACAGAATCAGCAGTTTGTTTTGAAGTGCGCTGAATGCTTTTCATTTGCTCAATAGCGGTTTTAAGTGTAACTTCGCCTTCCTGCGCAATATCTGAAGCGGTACGACTTTTAGCTGCCGCGGCTTCTGCATCAGTCGCCATTGATTGAATTGATTCATTTAAATTTTCAATAGCGTTGGTAGTTTCGTTTACCGCGTCAAGTTGCTGATTTGTTCCTTCTGCAACTTTAACGATAGACTGCGCGACTTGATTAGCAGCCAAAGAAGATTGCTCGGTTGTTGCATTTAATTTTTCAGCTGTGCCGGATAAATTTTCTGCAGAATGATTTACAGAGCGCATAACATTTGCAATACCGCGCCGCATTTCGGTTACTGCATTTGCCAATAATCCCAATTCGTCTGTTGAATTAATATTTGAAGGTCTGTCCCGAAAATCGCCCATTGTCAAAAGTTTCATTTCTTCCATCATAAAAGCAAGCGGGCTCATAACGCGGTTGACTGTTACCCAAATTCCGCCGGAAATTAAAATTAAAAGTACAACCGAAATTACAATCATGATCATCATCATATTTGTTACGGGTTGAAAAAGTTCATCTTCAAAGGCTAAAGTTGCCATACCCCAACCGGCAGATTTTATTGGCGTGTAAAAAGCTATCATTTTATCGCCGCTCTTTGAAGTGAAATGATATACGCCGTTTTCGCCGCTTAACATTTTATTTCCCAATTCGACTAAGGATTTATCGTCTTCCTCGGAAATTTTTTTCTTCATAATTGATTCTTCGTCGGGATTTACGATATAAACGCCTTCTTTTGAAACTAAAAGACTGTAACCTTTCGTACCAAGTTTAAATTCGTAAACTTTATCCATAACAGATTGAACGTAAATAGCCGCTAAAATCATTCCTACCGGTTGTCCCGCGTCATTTCTTGAAACGGCGATTGAGTTTACGATAATTTTACCGGTTGCTTGCGAAATTACCGGCGAAGACATGAAAGAATCTTGACGCCCCGTCATTGTTTCCTGATACCAAGCTTTTTCCTGATTGTGCATTTCTTTAAAGCCGTTGGCAGTCCAGCCGTACAAAACGCCGGAGCCGTCGAATGGTCCCCAACTTACGCTGTCATAAACGCCGGGATAACGCTTGCTCATAAGTTCAAATCGATATTTATTATTCAAATTTAAAAGGTCAGCGTTGACAGTTTTTGCAATAGGCGTGGAGGCTGTTTCGTGCGTTTCCATCATTCTTTTGTCGAGCCAATCTGAAACGCCGCCGCCAACTTCATTGGTGTTATTCATACTGCTTGTTAAAATCTGTTCTTCAAACGCAGATTTAGCATAATTGAAAATAACGCCGCTCATGATAATTAATCCAATTACTACGATAGGGATAACCAAAATTAAGATTTTCCCTTTGACTGATTGAGTATTCATCTTTTCCGCTCCTTAATTTATTTTTTTGAATATTATCAAATTTGCCGCCGATTGTCTAATTTATTTTGTAAATTGTTCCGATTGAATACCACAATAAAAAATCTTTGTGCTATAATTTCAAAAAAAGAAAAATGCTTTGGATTATTTGTGCTTTTTTTGAAAGGAGTAGGTTATTATGGCAAATTACAGTAATTATACAGCTAATACTTTAATTGCAGGCACTGCCGATAACGACAGCATTTACAACGGTTACGCCAGTATGGAAAATCTTGGGGATAATTACTACAACGCCAATAATGTAACGATTGAAGCTGGCGCAGGCAATGACAGTATTTCCAATACAGGCAATTATACAACAATCAACGCAGGCGCAGGTAACGACAAAATTACCAACGCCGGTGATTCAGTAACGATAAACGCGGGCGCAGATGATGATTATATTGAAAATGGCGGCGCGTACGTTTCAATAAGCGCGGGCGAAGGCAACGATACTATTTATATTGGAGAGGTTATCGTACGGATAGATAATGGTAACTTTTACGGTTATAACAGCGGTGATTCAGTAACAATAAGCGGCGGCAAGGGCGATGATAAAATTTCTCTGCATGGCTGGAGCGATAATAATATTATTGAATATTCCAGAGGCGACGGCAACGATACTATTTATGGCTTAAATGCGAATGATACAATTCGTATCAACGGCTCAAATTATGTAACTACCAAGAGCGGCACTTCAGATTTAATCATTTACGTAGGTAGCGGCTCAATTTTCGTAAGAAATGGTGCACTTTTTTCTTTAAATATCGACGGTGAATTTGTAAATACGACAATAAGTAACCCGGATTATAATACTTTAATTTCAGCCTCAGCCTACAACGATTCAGTTTACAATACCGGAAATAACGTAACAATCGACGCACTTGCAGGCGATGATACTTTACAAAATTACGGCACAAATGTTGAAATTTACGCGGGCTTAGGCAATGATTATGTTTACAACAGCGACAACAGCCACAATGGAAAGATAACCGCCGTAGAAGGCGACGATACAATTTACAATGGCGGCTCTACTGTTGAAATTGACGCAGGAGCCGGCAACGATTCTGTTACCAATAAAGGTAGCAACGTAACAATAAACGCGGGCAACGGCGACAATATCATTTCCAACAGCGGCTCCACTGTTTCAATCGACGTGGACGAAGGCAACGATTACATCATAAACACCGGTCATTACGTAACAATAGAAACAGGCGAAGGCAACGATACAGTTTACAACAGTATGATATATGCCTACTATAACAACGACGGTACTTTAATAAACGTAGGCA
>JAFSZS010000237.1 GCA_017455645.1 Selenomonadaceae bacterium
ATAACTTTGCCGGTTATTCGTGCGTTGCAGGCAGGAAAAAATTCTGTCGCCTTGAAAAATATACTCGCGCAGGATAAAATTTCTGCTGATGATATTAAAACCGCAATAAAAATTATTTCAGAAACTGACGCGGTAGAATATTGCAGGAACCGCGCGGCAAGTCACATTGAAAGCGCACGCTTAAATTTGCCGCCGGAAATTAACGACTGTGTAAAAATTTCGCTTGAAAAAATTGCAGATTTTGTAATTAATCGCAGATGGTAATTTTTTGAGTAAAAATTTTCGCGCAGGATAAAATTTCTGCCGACGATATTAAAACTGCAATAAAAATTATTTCAGAAACTGACGCGGTAGAATATTGCAAAAACCGCGCGGCAAGTCATATTGAAAACGCACGCTTAAATTTGCCGCCGGAAATTAACGGCTGTGTAAAAAATTCGCTTGAAAAAATTGCAGATTTTGTAATTAATCGCAAATGGTAATTTTTTGAGTAAAGATTTTCGCGCAGGATAAAATTTCTGCTGACGATATTAAAACTGCAATAAAAATTATTTCAGAAGCTGACGCGGTAGAATATTGCAGGAACCGCGCGGCAAGTCATATTGAGAGCGCACGCCTGAATTTGCCGCCGGAAATTAACGGCTGTGTAAAAATTTCGCTTGAAAAAATTGCAGATTTTGTAATTAATCGCAAATGGTAAATCGTCGAAAGGAGGTTGCGATATGCCGGGCAGATTTGACGAATTAACCACTGACGCCGGACAAATGCGCCTTGTAAAAGTTAAAACCATAATTCAAAATGTGGATTTTTATATTGCGGGGCGCGCCGCCGGTCTTTTTATAATTGGCAACGCCCGCACAAAATTTAGAGCCTATTCAGTGCCGCAATTCAAAAGGTACAATGACGATCCTGTGGTTGCAGCATTGGACGCGGTTTTTAATCCCACAAAGTCCAGCCCGCTTGAAATTGTCAACGAGCAGACGCTTGTACAAAATTTTATCGATATGAAGTACAGGAGCAACGAAAAAAATTTTCTTACTTTTCAGCGGCTGATTTTTTGGCTGCTTTTCAGCGCGGCGGCAAATGACGATATTTATAACAACGAACTTTCAAACATTGTTGATTTGGCGTATTGTTTCGATTTCGACGAAAAAATTCTGCGCGATTGGTGCAAGGCGGTAACTTTCGTTGCAACCAACGGCAAACTTGATAAAAATTCGCCGCTGAAATTGGAAACAGCCGCCGCCAAAAACTTTTTCTTAAAATAATTTTGAGGTAAAAAAATGAAAAATATTTCCGGCGTTTTGAAGGGTATCAACGAAAAAAAAACTTCACGCAAAAAAGAAATTTTTTATGAAACTTCCGGACTTTTGAGGACGGTACACAATACCGAAGAAGATTTAATCAAAACCGAAAAACTTTTTGAAACTGCGAAAAATTCACTTGCCAAAGTCAATTTCGATGAAAAAATTTTTACTGCCAAATTGTTGCTGATAACGGCAATGGCGATAAACAATTCGACACCTGATTTTGACGAAAAAACTTGTGAACTTATGAAACAAATTGCCGCTGAATCCGAAATGAGGGAAAGCGGCAAAAAATTTTTGGAAGATATGGGACTAACTAATTAAAAAAGTGTCAAAAGCAATAAGCGACTTTCCGGTCTTTTTTACTAAAAAAATAAACACCTTTAAGAATTAAAAAATTGTTGTTGCAAATGTAAAAAATATGGTATAATTTCGCCAAGAATTTTCAAAAAATTTTTTAAGGAGTGTTACTGATGAAGTTACCAAAGTTTTTGAAAAGTATTTTGACGGCAGGGCTTGCAGTTGCAATGGCGGTTGGAGTTGCCGGTTGTGGAACGGGCAGCGATAAGAGCGAAAACTTTTTGAACATTGCAACCGGCGGCACGGCAGGAACTTATTACCCGATTGGCGGAGCTATTGCCGAAATTATCAACAAAGATGTACAGGGCGTTGACGCAAGCGCACAAAGTACCGGCGCGTCCGTTGCTAACATTAATATGTTGGCAGATGGTCAAGTTGAAATGGCGATTGTCCAAAATGACATTACCTACTACGCGGTAAACGGTACAAATATGTTTGATAAGAAAATTGAAAACCTGCGCGGTATCGCCTCACTTTATCCCGAAACTTGCCAATTTGTAACCTCGATTGATTCAGGTATTTCTTCCATTGCAGATTTGAAAGGCAAAAGAGTTGCAGTAGGCGCGGCAGGCAGCGGCGTTGAGGCTAACGTTCGCCAAATTCTTCAAGCTTACGGTATAACTTATGATGACATTGAAGAGCAATTTTTATCTTTTGCTGAAGGTGCAAACGCCCTTAAAGACGGCACTGTTGATGTTGCTTGTGTTACTGCAGGTTATCCTACCGCTTCAATTCAAGACGTTGCAGCAGTCAAAAAAATTCGTATCCTCCCGATTGACGAAGACAAAATTACCGCGCTTACAATCGATTATCCTTTCTACACAAGAACAGTTATCCCCGGCGGAATTTACCAAGGCTTTGAAGGCGAAGTTCCAACTGTCAGCGTAATGGCTATTCTCGTTGCTACAGACAAAATGGACGATAAAACCGGCTACGACGTAACTAAGGCTATTTTCACAGGCAAAGATAAAATCGTTGCGGCTCACCAAGCGGCAAAGGCTATTGAAAAGAAAACCGCGCTTGCAGGTATGGGCTTTATCAAAATGAATGACGGTGCAGAAAAATTCCTTAAAGAACAATAATTTTAGGCAATAGGCAAGAGGCATAAAAAAGAACCGCTCCAAAATTTCGGGGCGGTTTTTTTAGTTTTAAAAATTTCAGTGCGAAAAGTACATTTTTTGAGGTACGTCCATTCCCAATTCTTCCTGCGCGATTTGTTTAATTCGGCTCGGCGATTTTAGCTTTGCAATTTCGATTTTCAAGCGTTCGTTTTCAAGTTCAAGTTGTTGTGCTTGATTTTGAGTTGCAACAAGTGCGTAACCGCGGCTTGCACTAATTCCGCTGCGAATTACCACCAACATTGCCAAAATTGAAATAACGACAAACGCCACGCGGCAACGACTGCGCAAAAGGTGATTGAGTTTCGGACGATATTTTATCAGCCGCAGTTTTGAAGATTTTTCTGCAGATTGAATTTCAACATTTTGATTAGATTGGGCGGGATTGTTTTTTGGTGTACGCCTCATAATGTTCCGTTACAGAGAACTTATAAAAAGTTATAAACTTTAATGTCTCATTCCTAATTCAACGCGTCCGCTTTCGTCATAACTAATCGCGTTTGCTGTGACGCTCCAAAGGCTTAAATTCCCCGCTAACGTACGGGTACATATG
>JAFSZS010000238.1 GCA_017455645.1 Selenomonadaceae bacterium
CAGCCCCGGCAAGCAAGCCCAATTCTGAATCAGCAACGCCGCAGCCTCTGTCGTTGTGCGGGTGCAAACTCAAAACAACTTTATCACGGTATTTTAAATTTTTGTTAATGTAGGCAACTTGCATAGCGTAGACGTGCGGCATTGACATTTCAACAGTAACAGGGATATTGATAATTGGTTTTCTGTCAAGGACGGGTTGCCAAACGTCAAGTACCGCGTTGCAAACTTCAAGCGCGTATTCAGGCTCTGTACCGGTAAAACTTTCGGGCGAATATTCAAAGCGATAATTTGCGCCGGCTTTTTCTGTAAGTTCCAATAAAAGTTTTGCGCCGTCCACTGCAATTTGTTTTATTTCGTCTTTGGACATTTTGAAAACCTGTTCACGCTGCGCGAGGGAAGTTGAATTGTAAACGTGAACAATAGCATTTTTGGCGCCCTTCAACGCCTCAAAAGTTTTTTTAATGATATGTTCCCTTGCTTGCGTCAAAACTTGAACTGTTACATCGTCGGGAATTAAATTATCTTCAATGAGTTTGCGAAGGAGCGCGTATTCAGTATCAGACGCGGCGGGGAATCCTACTTCAATTTCTTTGAAGCCGATTTTTACCAGCGTTTTATAAAATTCGATTTTTTCGTCCAAACTCATGGGAATTATCAAAGATTGGTTGCCGTCGCGCAGGTCTACACTGCACCAAATAGGCGCGCGGTCGGGATATTCTTTTTGCGCCCAACTTAAATCAATTTCCGGCGGCATGAAATAACCTTTTGAATATTTTTTGTGATTTTGCATAAATATAAAATCCAGCCTTCTTTCTTTTTACAATACGGCAAATTTTATAATATATGTGTAAAAAAGTCAAAAACTGCGCGATTTTCAAAATAAATCTTTCGTACAAAAAAATAAAGCCAACGTTTTTGGCGTTGACTTTTTTTATATTCGTATGGGAAAAAATTTTGTTACAAGTTTTCAACAACAGCTTGACCGAAATAAACCAGGCAGCCCATTAAAATTACGAAGGGCAGAAAAACTTTTGCAGCAAATTTCATCAGCTGACTTTCTACGCCGTGAATACCGACAGCCGCCACGCCTATTGCGATTGATTGAGGCGAAATAATTTTACCGACGCACGCGCCGGACGCATTAGCCGCCGCCATCCACGCCTGCCCAATTTCATTAGCACCAATAGCCAACGCCGAATCAGCTTGCAACTTGCCGAAAAGTACGCCGCTTGTTGTGGCAGAGCCCGTAATAAATGAACCTGCCGCGCCAATTAACGGCGAAATGAACGGGTAAAAAGTTCCTGTCGCCGCAACGGTTATGGTTGCCATTGTCGTTATCATTCCGCTGTAGCCCATTATTCGCGCAGTTCCAATTATCGTTATCATCGTTATAAAAGTTGGTATCATGGTTTTAATCGTTCTGCCCAAAACGTTAAACATATCGTTTGCAGTTGCGCCTTGTACAATTCCTGAAATTATCGCCGCCGACATTATCAAAGTACCCGGCGTAACAATCCACGTGAAAGTATAAAGCCCCGCGCCTTCGCCCGTATAAATTGCTACGGAAGTTTTAACTTGACTAAGCAAATCATTAATAGGCGGTACAAGTTTTGAAGTTGCAATTAAGAAAACAAAAATCAAAATGAAAGGCAGCCACGCTTTAAGCCCTTTGTCGAAAGTTATTGCAGATTTTTCTTCAACAGATTGTATTTGGTATTCGGGATCTTTGACGGGAAAATATTTTGCGTACACGATTATTAAACTCATTGAAAAAATTGCTCCGGCAACGCCCGCAATTCCCGCGCCCATAAAATAACCCGCGCCGAGTGCCGGTACCAAAAATCCCAAGCCCGCAACTAAACAAGCCGCAATCATTCCTTTTAACGCCTTCAAAGATTGTCCGAAAGTTACAATCATTAAAAAAGGCATTATGATTATCAAAGGCGCAAGCTGAATTGTGGCGAATGTTGCAATTTGTGCGCCTTCAAAGCCGGTAAGCTGCGCGAGCGTCGTAAGCGGTAAGCCGATTGAGCCGTAAGAAGACTGCATTGCATTTGCCAAAAGACAAACGATAATTGCCGAAATTGGATTAATTCCGATACTTGCAAGCATCGACGCGCCAATAGCAACCGCCGTACCAAAGCCCGACATACATTCCAAAAAGCCGCCGAATCCCCACGCAATCAATAAAACTATTACGCGCTGATCCGTGCTTACAGAATTTAGCATTTCTTTAATCGTGTCCATTCCTTTTGTAAAAACGGACAAATTGTAAGTGAAAATTGCCGCAATGATAACCCAAATGATAGGCCATACAGCCATTGTGCCGCCCTCAAGTGCCGCCGTCAATGTGTCTTGATAAGTCATACCGAAAAAACTTGTTGCTATAAAAAATGAAAATATTAGTGCGCCGGTACAGGCTTGAAACGCCGGCAACTTCAAGACACTTAGCGCAATTATCAGCCATATTATTGGCGCAAGTGCCGCAAAAAATAATGTATCCAAAAAAACTCCCATCCCTTCCAATTTTGAATTTTGGTACATTTTATACATACAGGGCGATAATTTCAAGCAAAAATTACTTTCGTACATTGAACAGGGAAAAAATATTTCCAATTCATAAATCCAAATTCCCGCTTATTTTCAGAAATTAAAAAAAGTTTTTTCTGAAATTTTCGGCAGGAATTTTTTATTGTGCGTAGAAATTGAAACTCAAAACAATGTAAAATCAGCGTTGTATGTTGAAAATGTATTCTTAGTAACGAGGAGGTTTTTTTTCATGAGAAAAACTGAATGTCTGGGAATGATTCTCGCCGGTGGGCAGGGTTCCAGATTAAAAGCTTTAACAAAAACTGTTGCAAAACCCGCCGTCCCGTTTGGCGGCAAATATCGTATTATTGACTTCCCGCTTTCAAATTGCGTAAATTCCGGAATTAACAAAGTCGGTATTGCAACGCAGTACAAGCCCTTTGAACTTCATACTTACCTTGGCTCCGGCACTTCCTGGGATTTAGATCGTACTGGCGGCGGCTTGTTCGTACTCCCGCCCTACGCACGTGAAAAAGGCGGCGATTGGTACCGCGGCACGGCTGACGCTGTTTATCAAAATTTAAACTTCATTGACTTGGTTGACCCCGAATATATTATTATCCTTTCCGGCGACCATATTTACACAATGAATTATGCGTGGATGCTCGATTCTCACAAGCAAAACAACGCTGACGTTACAATCGGTGTATTTGAAGTACCGTGGGAAGAAGCTCCGCGTTTTGGTATTATGGCTACCGATAAAGAAACAGGGCGTATTGTTGAATTCCAAGAAAAACCGAAAGAACCGAAATCTAATTTGGCGTCAATGGGTATTTACATTTTCACAACGTCTTTCCTTAAAAAATATCTTGAAGAAGACGGCGTAAACGAAAATTCCAGCCATGACTTCGGCAATGATTTAATTCCCAAAATGTTGAATGACGGCGCGCGCCTTTTCTCCTATGCATTTGACGGCTACTGGAAAGATGTAGGAACGATTGAAAGTCTTTGGCTTGCGAATATGGACTTGTTGGAAGATACCCCGCCCTTTGAACTCAACGGCGATTGGAAAATTTATTCCTCAAATCCCTCAATGCCGCCTCACTATGTAGGACCGGATGCAAGCGTTAAACGCGCAATGATCAGCGAAGGCGCAAAAGTTTTGGGCGAAGTCGAACATTCCGTAATTTTCCCCGGCGCGTCTATCGGCAAGGGCGCAAAAGTTACCAATTCCGTTATTTTCCCCGGCGCAGTTATCGAAGATGGCGCGGTTGTTGATTATGCTATTCTCGCGCAGGACGTTACCATTAAAGCCGACGCAAAAGTCGAAGGCAAACAAGGCGAAATTTTTGTTGTAGCTGAAAATGAAGTAGTTGGATAGTGGTATAGTTGGATAGTTGGATAGTAACTACAACACTATCACACTACAACACTACCACACTAAAAATCAGGAGGTGCTCTGCATTGAAAACAGTAGTGGGGATTGTAAATCTTCAAGAAAGTAATGACTTAATCAGAGAGCTTGCGGCAACTCGTGCGGTAGAGGCTCTGCCTTTTGCGGGACGTTATCGCGTCGTTGACTTCTCTCTTTCAAATATGATTAATTCCGGAATTAGTTCAGTTGGTCTTATGCTGCCGGATTATTCCCGCGCAATTTTGGATCATATTCGCTCCGGTAAAGATTGGGATTTGGCACGCCGCCGCGACGGCTTAACCTACCTTCCCGCCGCCCTGCCCGGCACTGACGCAAGAAAAGGCGATTTAAAAGATATTTATGCTAACCTTGACTTTGCAGAATTAAGCGACAAAAAATACGTCCTTTTCGTCAACGGTAGCTACGTTTACAATATCGATTTCCAAGAAGTGCTTGATTATCATCAAAAAAGCGGCGCAGATATTACAATGATTTACCAGACTGTCGGCGAAGATAACCCCGGCAAAACAGTTGTCATTGAAACTTCAACTAACGGTATTGTTACAGACCTTGCCGAAACAAACGGTGCCAAAAAAGGACAAAAAGCAGTTCTTAGCGCGTACTTAATGCCCGTTCCTACTTTCGCTTATATCGTTCGTACGTCTTACGAGCGCGGCGGTCAAGATTTCCTCATTGACGGTATTATGAAACACGCAAGCGAGCAAAAAATTTCTGCCTACGAACATAAAGGCTACGTTGCAAGAATTAATTCAACTGAAGCTTATTACAAGGCTAACCGCGACTGCCTCAATCCTGAAATTTGGGCTGAACTTTTCATGAACAAAGAACGCCCAATTTTCACAAAAGTTAAAGATGAAGTGCCGGTTCAGTACAAAGATACAGCCGAAGTTAAAAATTCACTCGTTGCCAACGGTTGCATAATTCGCGGCAGAGTCGAAAACTCAATCATTTTCCGCGGCGTAAACGTCGGCAAAGGCGCAGTTGTCAAAGATTGTATCCTTATGCAACGCTGTCAAATTGAGGAAGGCGCACGCGTAGAAAATATCATCTGCGATAAAAATGTTATGATTACCAAAAATCGCTGGTTGAAAGGCGTTGAAACTTTCCCCTACATTATCAAGAAAAATACCAGAATTTAAGCGGCAAGATTTTTTTACAGGCTCAACTGAAATTTCGGTTGGGTAAAGTTATAGGAAATGAAAGGCGGCGGATTTTTACCGACGAGAAAATTTGGCTCGGCTGTGGAAATTCGCCAATTTTTATGATTTAAATTAATCGCTCGCATTTTCCCCTTCCGCACGTATGCGGCGAAATATTTTTTTTAAGGAGGGTTCTTGTTTGGCAAAAGAAATTGACAAAAAAGCCGCAGTCAGCAAGGAATTTGAAAAACTCAAAGAAAATTTAAAAAATCGTTTTATCAGCTCCGCGCACATTATGTTTGGACGCGATATTTCGGAATTGCCGATGAGCGATATTTATAAAACCGTTGCGGCTGTTGCTAAACAAATTATTTCCGAAAACTGGATTAAAACCAACAAGGCTTATATGGATCGTCAAGTTAAACAGGTTTATTATTTTTCCATTGAATTTTTGATGGGCAGACTTTTAAAATCTAACTTAATCAACCTCGGTATTGATGAAGCTTTTAGGGAAGTCATGGAAGATTTAGACTTAAACCTTGACGACGCCATAGAAGAAGAACCGGACGCAGGCTTGGGCAACGGCGGTCTCGGCAGATTAGCCGCTTGCTTTATTGATTCATTGGCGGCGCACAGACTGCCCGGGCACGGTTGCAGTATTCGTTATCAGTACGGACTTTTTGAGCAAAAAATTATTCGCGGACAACAGGTTGAAATTCCGGATAATTGGCTGCGCGACGGCTTCGCGTGGGAATATCGCAAGCCGGATAAAGCTATTAACGTAAAATTCAACGGCAACGCTTACATGAAGGAACAGGGCGACGGCTCCTTAAAACTTGTTCATGAAAACGCTATGATTGTTATGGCTGTTCCTTACGATGTGCCGATTGTCGGTTATCACAACAAAACAGTTAATACTTTGCGCCTTTGGAATGCTGAAGTTAATCGTGATTTTTCAGATTACGGTATGTTGACTCACGAACAATTACGCGCCAA
>JAFSZS010000003.1 GCA_017455645.1 Selenomonadaceae bacterium
CGTGCGTTAGCGGGGAATTTAAGCCTGTGGAGCGTTATATCAAACGCCGATAGTTTGTCAGCAATGACAATGAAAGCGAACGCATTGAAGCAGGAATGAGACAAAGTTTTTACTTGTAAGTTCTCAATAACGGTTCAAGTCCCTGCAAGGTTTTGTGGCTTGCTTGATGATGAAAGCGGACTAGAGTGTTGAAATAAACACTCGGAGCGGCGTTGAGCCGTTCAAAAAGGGTAGGTGCCCGAGTGGCTAAAGGGGGCGGACTGTAAATCCGTTGCATTTGCTACGATGGTTCGAATCCATCCCTGCCCACCATTTGAAATTTACACGTCGCTTGCAACAGCGGCGTTTTTTAGTTGCTGAACAATTTTTTATTAATATGAAAAAAGACGCCGCCCAAGGACGGGCGGCAGTTCGCGCAAATCGCCGGATGCGATTTCAGCGAACGAGCTTTTCTTTGGTACTTTCTTTTGGCGGCACAAGAGAAAGTACATTTATATAAAAAAATAATTCATTACGAATTTAAATTTCAGCTTGATAAAAAATTTTAAAAAAAATCTAAGCTAATTTTCTGATTGAGCGTGAACGAATCGCGCTTAGTTCCACTTCCTCAAGCGTTTTGCCGAGTTGAGATTCAACTGCCGCAACAAATGTACCTTCCGCCAATGGACAATCTATAATTCTTAAATTTGAACGTTTCAAAATTTCAACAGCCATTTCAGCAGTCAAAATCGAACTGCCAATATCAGCAATTAACGCCACTCCGTCTTCAGAATAAACTTTTTTAACCGCGCCGATAATTTTTCTGCAACTTGTACCCATGCTGCCGTCATCCATACCGCCAGCCGCAATTATTGGCACGTCCGGAGCCATCATTTTTGCAACCTCAACAACGCCTTCTGCAAGTCTGCTTGAGTGCGACGCTACCACAATTCCAACCATTAAAAATTTCCCCCGCCAAATTTAGGGATTAGGGAATAGGGAATAGGGATTTTTCCCTGTCGTTAATCCTTTACTCCTAACCGCAAACATATTGATTTTTAAAAATTATAATGTCCAAAAAAAAGCGTGTCAATTACGCACGCCGCGCAAAAAATTTTGTAACTTAAAAAAAATTAAATAGACATTGCAAAATTTTTTAGCTATAATTTTTACACTGATGAATAAAAAAGTTGTCGTTTAAAATTTTTCAAGGAGGCTTTTTAATGAAAGGCACTGCAAAACCTATTTATGTTATTGGGCACAGAAACCCCGATACAGATTCAATTTGCTCGGCGATTGGCTATTCACATTTGAAACAAGCACTCGGCGTTAATGCCGTTCCTGCGCGTTGCGGCAAAATTAACAATGAAACTAAGTACGCGTTGGAATATTTCAAAATGGAGCAGCCGTTCCTTGTTACAGATTTATATCCCCGCGTCAAAGATGTTACGCTGGAATGTAAAACCGTCGTCCGCCAACACGATACACTGCGTCATTTGGGCGAAGTTATGCGCAAAAGTGATTTAAAATCTGTACCGGTAACTGACAGCAACGGCGAACTCGTCGGTATTGTTACTGTAGGCGATTTGGCGAAACGTTATTTTTTGGAATTGGGCTTACAAAGTTTGGTAGATATGCGCGTTCGTTATCGTGATATTATTCAAGCTACCGAGTCAAAAGTTTTGGTTGCAGGCGATGAAAACGAATTTATCGAAGGCAATATCAAAATTGCGGCGGGAAGTGTCGAAACAACTTTGGCAAGTCTTCACCCGAAAGATATTGTACTTGTAGGCGACAGGAGCATTGACACTTTAAGAAAAATTATTCACTGCGGTATTTCGTGTATGATTGTAACGGGCGGCTGCAGGGTTGCGGCTGAAGCATTGGCAGAAGCGGCTACTACAGGAATTTTCGTACTTGCCACGCCTTACGATACTTACACAGTTGGACGCCTTTTGAATCAGTGCGTACCGATTCGCCGTATTATGCATTCAGAGCCAATTTGTTTCCGCCCGATGGATTTACTTTCTGATATTAAGGGCGTTATGGACGAAAACAGATTCAGAAGTTATCCCGTTGTTGAAAATAATAAACTTGTCGGAATTGTCAGCGCGGATGAAATTATGTTGCCGGAACGTGAAAAAGTTATTCTTGTTGACCACAACGAACGCGGGCAAGCCGTTGAAGGTATTGAAGACGCAAAAATTGTTGAAATTATCGACCACCACAGATTGGGCGGCGTTCAAACTTCAGAGCCAATTTATATTCGTCAAGAGCCGGTAGGTTGCACTTGTACAATCGTTGCGAATATGCATTGGGATGCTGATATTGAAATTCCGCCGTCAATCGCAGGGCTTTTACTTTCGGCGATTATTTCTGATACAGTTTTGTTTAAATCTCCAACTTGCACGAACAAAGACAGGAAAACCGCTGAAAAACTTGCAGAAATTGCGGGCGTTGACTTGAAAGAATACGGCTTGGCAATGCTTCGCGCAGGCGCAGGAATTGGCGGCAAAACTCCTACCGAAATTGCGAAAAATGACTTGAAAGAATTTAAAATTGGCGACTACAGAATTATTGTCAGTCAAATTTCTGTTATGGATCCTAAAGAAGTTCTTGATATTGAAGAAAAAATTATTGACGTTATGGCTGATAACTGCGAACGTGAAGGCTTCGATATGCACTTGTTAATGGTTACAGATATTTTGGAAGAGTCAACCTATTTGCTTTACGCCGGTTCGCCCAAAACTTTGATTGGCGAAGCGTTCAAGAAAGATGCAAGCGGTACACATGTTTATTTGCCGGGCGTTATGAGTCGCAAAAAACAAATTATTCCGCCGCTCTCTGAAGCAGTCAAAAGAATTAAACCGCAATAAAAATTTTTATCGAAAGGAAAATTATCATGAGCAGTGAAGATAAATCCGCAGTTTTGCAGGCTATGAAAAAAATGAAGAAAGCTAACAAAAATGTTGTTGATTCAGAGCAGGTAAAAACTTCAGGCGGCAAAAGTCGCAAGAATGACGACGACGAAAATATTGTTGACAGCATTATTAACGCCGTTTCTAATTTCAGAGGAAGAGACTAACTCACAAATATTTTTTGACCGAATTTTTCATGAAGTTCGGTTAATTTTTTTATCATAAAAGGAGGCGATTTTTTCATGAATCCCAAAAAGTTTTTAAAAATTCTCGGCACGTTTATTTTTGTAGCCTGTGCAGTTTTAATTTCAGGCTGTGACGATGATGACGGCATGCCGAAAGAAAAAGTTACTTTTGCCGACGCTTACAGTCCCGATGATACTTGGATGGTTTACTGGTATATTTGTGGCAGTGATCTTGAGAGCGACGGCGGAGCGGCGAGTTATGATATTGAAGAAATGCTCAATGCAAAACTTCCCGATAACGTCAGAGTTTTGATTCAGGCGGGCGGTGCAAATCAATGGCACAATGCAGTAGTAAAATCCGGTCAAACAAATTTACTGCTCTATGACAAAGACGGACTGCACGAACTCGAAACTCAACCCGATGCAAATATGGGAGCGGCAGAAACTTTATCGGGATTTTTACAGTACGGCAGAGATAATTTTCCTGCAGATCACAAAGTTTTTATCTTTTGGGATCATGGCGGCGGAAGTGCATTCGGTGTTTGCTTTGACGAGCGGACAAATGATTCTCTCAGCTTAAACGAAATTCATGATGCCTTCGCCGCAGTTTATGATAATTCGCCCGAAAATCCTCCGTTTGAAATTATCGGACTGGATACTTGTTTAATGGCAACCTACGAACTGGCAAATGATTTATACGGCTTTTCA
>JAFSZS010000239.1 GCA_017455645.1 Selenomonadaceae bacterium
TAAAATTATCGCCGTCAAAAGAATTTCTAACTTTCTGCATTTCAATCACCGCCGCAAATTATAAAGTTTCTCATTTAATAAAAAAAGCCCCCGCAGGGGATTTTACTAACAACTAACAACTAGCCATCTATTCAGCCTTGCTCTTCCATTTTTTTATTGAAACCGAATAACCAAGTTAAAACAAATGCTGTAGCGAATGAAACGACGTTTACAAAAATGTACCAAGGCAACTGCTCATTCAAGTAGAGGAGCGTCCCGGGAATACCTGTTATCGCCATTCCTGTTGCTTTTAAGCCGAGATTTGAGGCAAGAAATCCTCCAACGCCGCCGCCGATTAAAGCCATTGCATACGGGCGCATATATTTTAAATTGACGCCGAAAACTGCCGGTTCAGTAATTCCGAGTAAAGCCGAAAGGCAAGAAGGATAAGCAATTTGTTTAAGTTTGACTGACGCCGCCTTTAAACCGACTGCCAAAACTGCGCCTGCTTGTGCCGCGTTGCCGCAAGTTCCAATAGGATTTAAATAATTCCAGCCGTCCTGCGCGAGCATACTTATTTCTAAAAAGTTCAAAATGTGATGAATCCCGAAAATCCCCATCATTTGTCCAAAACTACCGTAAAGCAAGCCGCCAATTCCCATAGGCAGGAACAACAGATTTTTTACAACGGTTAATAATCCTGTTTCGACAAGGTGAAGTGCGGGACCAATTACGAAAATTGCAAGAATAGTACCGGCAAGCAATGTCAAAAACGGCGTCAAAATTAAATCTATTGCGTCAGGAATGTGCTTGCGCAAAAATTTTTCAATCTGCGAGGCGAAAATTCCCGCTGCAAACGCCGGCAATACCGAGCCTTGATAACCTGTTACATTTAAAAAGCCAAAAAATTTAAGCGGCTCCACTTCGCCCGCGCCTACCGCGTAAGCATTCGGCAGCGCAGGATTTACCAACATTAACCCTAAAACCGTTCCAATTATTGGACTGCCGCCGAAATTTCTCATTGTTGACCAACAAACCAACGCCGGTAAAAATGCAAATGCAGTATCAGTCAAAACGCGCGTGTAAATCAAAAGATTTTCGGGAATATCTTCAGGAACTAAGCCAAAAACCGAAAGTACAGCCGATTGTGTCAACATTCCGCGCAAGCCCATAAATAAGCCCGTTGCAACAAGTACAGGGATAATTGGTACAAATGTATCTGAAAAAAGCCTAATCGCACGCTGTAATTTGTTGCCGTAAACGGGAGCTTCTTTTTTTTCTTCGCCGCCGCCGTTCAGATTATCTGCGCCGCCGGTAATTTTTATAACTTCGTCGTAAACGCGATTAACAAGCCCCGTCCCCAAAATAATTTGATATTGTCCGGAATTGAAAAACGAACCTTTAACTTTGTCGAGAGCTTCAATAGCCTTTGTGTCGATTTTTTCTTTGTCCGAAACAATCAAGCGCAAGCGTGTCGCGCAGTGTCTTACAGCTGAAAGATTTCCCTTGCCGCCGACCAATTCAATAATCTTTGCCGCCAATTCTTGTTCTGACATTTTAACAACCTCCTAAAAAATTTTTTGTACGTTCAAATTTTCCGCGCTTAAATCGCCGATTAACTTAATTTCAAAAAAATTTTCTTCAGGAAAAGTCCGCGCACTCATTGCAACTTCGCCGCCGTTCAAAAAAATTTCAACGCTTGAGTTATCGCTCCAAATTTCAATTTCTTGCAGTTCATTCAAGGCGCAAATTCTTTCTTCAAAGTTGCCGCTTGTAATATCTTTTCTGCGCAGTTTGAAGATTTTTTCAGCCGTCCAACAAATTTTAATTTCGTCGTTGAGTTCGACTGAAAAATTTCTGCCGGTTAAATTTTTTTCAATTTTGCAGAAAAATTTTCTTGGAATGTTACAAGTTGCTGAAATTTTTTCGCCCAACATTTTGTACATTTCTCGCGCAGGTTTTTGAAAAAGTTTTTTATTGCTTAAGAAAATTTCACGCGGCATTGTCAAGCAGTGAATATTTGGCGCGTCGTCAGCTAAAAATCTTTCCTGCGCGTCAGATAATCTTGACATCCACGCAAGCATTATTTTTCTGCCGTCTGAAGTTTGAAAAGTTTGCGGCGCGTAGAAATCAAAGCCCTTGTCAACTTTTTCTGCGCCAAAATCTAAATCTGAATCAGTGAAAAATTTGTAAACACTTTCAGCTGATACAACTTCATCTGCCGCGTTATCACGTTTCTGCAAGCCGTAAAACAAAATTTTTTCGCCGTCAATTTCTACGAAGTCAGGGCACTCAATCATTTCAAAATTTTTACTGGAGGCAATTTTCTTTACCGCGCCCCAATTTTTGCCGTCCTGCGATTCAGTGTAAACAACCGCGCCCTTGCCGTTCGATTGTTGCGCGCCAATTACCATTTGAAAAATTTTGCCGTCGAAATTAACTTTTGGGTCTCTGAAATGTTCGGTATAACCTTGAGGCGTTGTCAGAATTACGCCAACTTTTTTAAAATTTTTGCCGTCGTTGCTGATTGCCAAACATTGACTGCTTTTGCGGTTGCCGTCAATTTTGTTGTTGCCGGTGTAAAAAATGTAAAGTTTTTCGCCAACAACGCAAGCACTGCCGGAATAAGTGCCGAATTTGTCGAAAGTTTCGCCCGGTTCAATCGCCTTGCCGCAAAATTCCCAATTAATCATATCCGCCGAAATGTAATGCCCCCAGCATTTGTACGAATGATCTTTTGCCTTTGGGTTCCATTGAAAAAAAATATGGTAAAAACCTTGAAATTCGCACAAGCCGTTTGGGTCGTTAATTAAACCCTGCGGAGCTTCCAAGTGGTAACTTTGTTTCATTTCCCTTCAACCTTTCTTTTTATTTGTTGAGTGAAGTATAAAAAAAAATTTTCCATAAAACCATTACCGAAGGCAAAAGTATTATGGAAAAAAGAAACTATTTTTGCTATAATAAATTTATGAAAGAATACAAAGAAACTTATAACAGCTTGGCGTACAAAAATAATTCAGATTTATCTTTGTACAGCGCGGGCCAGGAAATTTGCAAGCCGAAACACAGCATTCCACCGAGAGTGCGCCCCTACCATATGATACATTTTGTTTCAGAAGGCGAGGGAATTTTACAGATTAATCAAACAGAATTTAATCTGAAGGCAGGGGACGTTTTTTTGATACCGGCTGATAAAATTTCCTACTACGAGGCGGCTGAAAAAAATCCGTGGTGTTATTCGTGGATAAATTTTTTGGGGATTAAATCTGAAAATTATATTCGGCGTCTAATGGATACTTCGCCGGAAGTTTATATTTTGCATTTGGGCGACGTTTCAAAGTACGTTGAAATAATTTCTGAAATTTTGAAGTTGGAAGGTTCGCCGACGTATTTATATTTAATGGGAAATAGTTTTTTGCTGAAAATTTTATCGTACTTGTTCAGCGAAACAGATTCCGCCGAAAAAATTTTGAAGGGAATATCGCCGGCTGACGATTTAAAATTTTATCTTGATATGCACTACGCAGAAAAATTTCTCCTGCGCGAAGTTGAAAAGGAAATGGGCTTTCACCCAAATTATTTGACGCGGCTTTTTGTCGAGCGGTACGGCGTCACGCCAAAAAAATATCTAACCGAATTAAAACTAAAAAAAGCCTGCACGTTTTTAACTGAAACTTCATTACCTGTGAATTTAATTGCAAACGCCTTGGGATTTGAAGACCCGTTGGCTTTTTCAAAAAAATTCAGTTTGTTTTACAAAGTTTCTCCGTCAAAATTCCGTGCAGACTCAAGCTTAGATGGCTAGTGGTTAGTTAAATTTGACTCTTTCCAACTTTATCAAAAGTTTCAAGAATTTCAGAATCCGGTTCCTTGTCAATTTTGCTGACAATGTAAATCGCTATCAGTGAAAAAATAAATCCGGGTACAATTTCATAAAGTTCAAACGGCGCAAAATTTTTCCAGGCAATAATCGTAACGCCGCCAACAATTATACCGGCGATAACTCCAATTCTGGTTGTACGTTTCCAAAACAAACTCATTAAAAGCGCAGGACCAAACGCCGCGCCGAATCCCGCCCACGCGTACGCTACCATATCCAAAATAAAACTGTTGGGATTAAAGCCCAAGTAAACGGCGATTGACGCAATGATTAAAACCGACGCGCGGGAAATCCATACCAATTCAGATTGTCCCGCGTCTTTTTTGATTAAAGTTTTGTAAAAATCCTGCGCGAAGGCTGACGCGGCAACCAAAAGCTGCGAAGAAGCAGTTGACATAATCGCCGCCAAAACTGCCGAAAGTACCACGCCCGCAATTATCGGCGGAAATAAATTATTTGTCATAACAAGAAAAACTTTTTCGGCGTCCGTACCCTCAAGCGGCGTTGTCAAATAAACCGTGCCTACCATTCCAACTGCAACAGCCGCCGCCAAACTTAAAATAACCCACGTCATTGCAATTCTTGTAGCAGGCGGAATTTCTGCAGTTGACTTTACCGCCATAAATCTAACCAAAATATGCGGCTGTCCAAAATATCCAATCCCCCACGCCATTAAAGAAACTATTTCCAGCGTTGAAATTGTGGAGCCGTCCGGCTTTAAAAAGGGGTCGAACATTGACGCTTTAAAATTTGAAATTGCCGTGATTGTATCGCCGAATCCGCCCAAACTCATTGCCGCGCAGGTTGGAACAAGTAAAATTGCAAAAAACATCATTACGCCTTGAATAAAATCTGTACGGCTTACCGCCAAAAATCCGCCAATCAAAGTATAAAAAACTACCGAGCCCGCGCCCAGTAAAATTGCAATGGAAAAATCTAAGCCAAAAACCGTTTCAAATAATCTTCCGGCAGAAACAAAGCCGCTTGAGGTGTACAAAATAAAAAATATCAAAATAAAAATTGCCGGTACAATTCGCAAAAGGTTGCTTGTGTCTTTGTAACGATTCTGTAAAAATTCGGGAAGTGTTAAAGCGTTGCCTGCAAGTTCGGTATATTTTCTTAGCCGCGCCGCCACAAAATGCCAATTAGCCCAAGTTCCAAGCGCAATTCCAACGGCTATCCAGCCCGCGTTCAAGCCCGCCAAATATGCAAAGCCCGGCACGCCCATTAACATCCAGCCGCTCATATCTGACGCCTCGGCAGAAAGTGAAGTTACCCACGCGCCCAATCTGCGGTTGCCCAAAAAATAATCGCTCATATTTTTTGTCTGCCGATAATAATAAACGCCTATTGCCATCATCAAGCCGATATAAAATACAAAGGCAGTAATTATCATTGCATCATTTGCCAAAATATCCTCTCCTCTGCAAAAAAAATACCCGACAATTATAATTGCCGAGCGTTTCTTTGTAAAGAAATTGGAAATTTCAACTTGGGCGGCGCAATTTTAATTTGTAATTTGGCTTGGAATTTTGGAGAATTTTTTTTACTTTTGGAATTTCTTCACGTGCGCCAATTTCTCCGGCGATAACTGCTTTTCTGTACCAGCGCAACGCTTGAGGATATTTTTTATATTCAAAGTACAAATCGCCCATCATTCTTAGAGCGTAGGTACTGCCGCCGTCAGCCGCCCTGCTTAACCAAATTTTGGCATCGTCAAAACAACCGGGCGCGTAAGTCAGCATTATCCCCAAGCCGAGCATTGAATTAATATCTCCGACTTTTGCGCCGTCAATGTAACATTTTTCGGCGTCTTCATAATCTTCAATATCAAAGTACAAATCGCCCAAATCTCCAAAAGATTCAGTATCGCCCATTTGAATTGCTTTTTGATAAAATTCAACAGCTTTTAAAGCTACGCCCGTATCTTGATAATAACCGGCAAGATTTTTGACAGATTTTAAATCAGTGGAACTTTCGGCTTTATCTCTCCATTGTTTGGCAAATTTTTTACTTTTGCGCGTGCCTAAGCCTTCTTCATAAAATCCTGCAAGATTCATCATCGCCACAATATCGCCCATTTCGGCGGCTTTTTTGTACCAGTTAAAAGCTTCGGTGTAATTTTCGTCAGTTTCGTAAATGTAGCCGATATTGTTTGTTGCAACCAAATTTCCATTTTCAGCCGCCTTTGTAAACCAGTACATAGCCTTTGAAATATCTTGTTTAGTGTATTCGCCTTCAAGAAAAAAATTGCCGCAAGCAACCATTGCAGGAACAATTCCCGCTTCTGCCGCCTTTAAATAATATTTGAAAGACTTAGCTTTTTCGCCGCGTCTGTCTGCCGCGTGAGCTTTTTCATAATTTTGTTTGCCTTCGTCGGATTCATTTTGGTACACAATCGCACCTTCTTTCAGTTTACAGTTTTAAAATTTTGTCGCTAATTTCGTTTAAAATTTCAAAATCGTGAGTTATGAAGAGTACGGCGATTTTTTTTTCAGTGCAAAGGCGGCGCAAAAGTTTAATAATCTGCGCTTGAGTTTTAACGTCGAGTGCTGAAGTTGCTTCGTCGCAGATTAAAAGTTTTGGCGAAACTGAAATTGCCCTTGCTATTGCGGCGCGTTGACACTGCCCGCCGGAAACTTCACGGGGATATTTTTCTACAAAGTCCGGCGTTAATCCTACTTCGATTAGCAAATTTTTTATTCGTTCGTCAATATTTTTGAAATTGTAATTTTTGAGCGGCTCGGCGATACTCCAGCCCAAAGTTCGCCGCGGATCAAATGAATCTTCCGGCAACTGAAAAATCATCTGTATATTTTTATAGACAGATTTTAAATTTTTTGAGTTGGTAATATCCTGCCCGCACAAAAATATTTCGCCGCCGTCTGCAGGGATAAACCGCGCAATTATTTTAGCCATTGTAGATTTTCCGCAACCGCTCCGCCCGACAATTCCCAAACATTCGCCCGCGTTTATTTCAAAATTTATATCGTTCAAAATTACTTTTTCGCCAAAACTTTTTTTCAAGTGTTTAACTTCCAAAACTGCCATAAAATCCCCTACAGTTTAAAAATTTCGTCAGCAATATAATTCGCAACTTTCAAATTGTGCGTTACCATTATGATTGATACGCCGTATCTTTCGCGCAGGTTTAAAAATTCTTCAATGACGCTTTTTTGAGTTTCCGGGTCAAGTGCGCTTGTCGGCTCGTCTGCAAGTAAAAGTTTCGGCTCCAAAATCATTGCCGCCAAAATTCCCGCGCGTTGTCCCATTCCGCCCGAAAGTTTGAAAGGATATTCATTCAGTACGGATTTTTCAAGATTAATATTTTGCATAATTTTTTCAGCGCGTGAAATAAAATCTGCGCGAGTCCAATTTTTGTGCGCTTGTACACTTTCAAAAATTTGTGCGCCAATCGTACGCACGGGGCAAAATGACGCCGTTGCATTTTGAAAAATATAACCAATTCCCGCGCCTGAAATTTTCCTGCGCTCTTCGCCCTGCAAATTTGTAATTTCCCTGCCGTTGAAAAAAATCTTGCCGCCGGTAATTTTTCCGTTGCCCAAAATTCCCGCGATAGATTTTAAAATTGTGGACTTGCCGCAGCCACTTTCGCCCAAAATAACAAAAATTTTCCCCTGCGCGACGCTGAAATTTATATCGTGGACAATTTCCTTTTCGCCGTAAGCAATGCAAAGATTTTCAACCTTCAGCATTATTTTTTCTCCAGCGCGGGAGTTATTTCATAATAATCTGAAGGGTGCGCGGTAAATCCCTCAACATTCGGCTTCATCACGAAAGACATTTTCAAATGTGAGGCGTAAAATAAAGCGCAATCGTCAAGAACGTACTGCATCATTGTTACGGCGATATTTGAACGCTCCGCCGCGCCAAAAGTATTGTGCAGTTGATTTTCATACTGATTGACATAGTAATTACTGTAATTGCCCGCGTTATCAACCGCGCCTTCGACAATGTGACTTGTGAAGTAATATTCGGGGTCGCCGGTCGGCGCAGTTACAATAGCCTTTGAAAAAATATCAAATTCGCCGTCTTTCAAGAAAGTTTTGTAATTGTCGGTGGCGTTTACTTTTAAATCAATTCCAATGAGTTTTAAATTTGCCTGCGCGGATTCAGCCAACAGCGGCAACTCTTGACGTGAAGTGTAAGTTAAATAGCGCAGTTGTAAATTTTGCCCATCCTTGTCAACGTAACCATCGCCGTCAGTATCAACCCAGCCACTTTCAGCCAAAAGATTTTTCGCGCCTTCCAAATCAAAATTCACGGTTGTAACAGCGTTATCGCCGAAAGTTAAATTGGCGGGAAAAGCTCCAACCGCGGGCGTGCCATTGCCGCTAAGCAAAACTTTTGTAAAATTTTCTTTGTCAATCGCCATAGAAATTGCCTTGCGAACGTTTAAATCTTGTAAGGCGGGCGTCAGAAAATTAAACGCGGCTTGATAAACTCTTGAGGTATCAACTTGACTGATTTTGTACTTGTCATTTTGGAAAAGTTGCAAGCTTGAATAGGGCAAACCCTGTACCGCGTCAAGTTCGCCGTTTTGCATTGCCATTGTTAAAGTATCGCCGTCAGTCATACTTTTGACGATAATTTTTTCAAGTTTCGGCTTAACTTCGCCCCAATAATTTTCGTTTTTGGCAAGTTCAATTTCAGTATCTGAAACGTCAACCGCCTTGTAAGGTCCCGTACCAATGACAATTCCGTTATCGAAGCCGGATTCAATGTCGATAATGCAGCCGTACGGATCAGAAAGATAATTCAACAGCGCGGGAACTTTTTCAGTTGATTTAATTGTTACGAATTGCCCGGCTTCAGCGATTGATTCAATTTTTAAATCGCCGGGCGCGCGGTCGTGAACTTTTATTAGGTGTTCAAGGCAATGTTTGACTGCCGCGCCGTCAACCTTTTTACCGTTGCTGAAAGTTACGTTGTCTTTGATTTTAATTTGAATTGTGAAGTCATCCATTTGCTCAAAACTTTCTGCGAGCCACGGCTCCAGTTGCATTTGCTCATTAAATTTGAAAAGCGTTTCGCCAATACCGTAACGAATACAACTCCAGCCGCTGTAACTTTCGTGCGGATTAGTGCCGGCGTTTTCCATTGCCACGCCGTAAGCAACCGTGCCGTAAGTGAAAGTTGTTTTATCTTCAGCACTTTGATTATTGCCGCAACCTGTCAATAAAATTCCCGTTGATAGAATCGCCGCCAAAATTTTTTTTTGCATTCTATTTACTCCTTTTATTTTTAGTTTAAATTTTATAAACGCATTTCTTTCTTTTGAAAGAAGGAAACAGCAAATGCGAGCAAATGTTCTTACTCATCACATTTGCAAGCAAAGAAAGAAACTACCAGATGAAATCACAGCCTGTGATTTACGCGGGCGGCAACCGTCCATGATTGCCATTTTTTCATTGTGTTAATTTCTATTTTTTGAATCCAAAACGTCGCGCAGGGCATCGCCCAAAAGATTAAAAATTGCAACCGTTATAAAAATTGCAAATCCCGGCGCAAGTATTACCCACGGCGCAGTCTGCAACATTGAACGCCCGTTGTTCATCATTGCGCCCCATTCGGCAGTTGGCGGCATTGCGCCCAAGCCCAAAAATGACAAGCCCGCCAATTCCATTATGATTGTACCAATATCTAACGCCGCCGTTACCAAAACAGGTCCCGCAATATTCGGCAATATGTGCAAAAATAAAATTCCTGCCGAGCTTGTACCTGCCATTTTTGCCGCGTCAATGTAGGGTAAACTGCGAATTGTTAAAGCTAAACTGCGCGAAATTCTTGCGTACTTTGTCCAGCCGATTAAAGCAAGAGCTGCCGTCGCGTTAAATAAGCCGCCGCCCAATGCTCCCGCCGCCGCCACTGCAAATACCATTTGAGGGAACGCCAAAAATATATCTGAAACGCGCATTAAAATTTTGTCCAATTTGCCGCCGCTGTAGCCGCAAATTGCGCCTATTAAACTACCAATAACCGAAATTGTCAATAAAAGTAACAACGACGCGCAGAGCGTAGTTTGACTGCCCATTATTACCCGTGACAAAACGTCCCGCCCGTACCTGTCAGTTCCCAAAAGATTTACAGAATTTGGCGGCGTCAAGGCTCCTTCCAAATCTTGTTCATACGGATTAAACGGCGTTAAAAATTCGGCAAATATCGCCACGCAAATTAAAATTCCCGCCAAAATTAAATACGGCGTCAATTTTTTATTCATAATTTACCCTCGGGTCTAAGTACCGGTAAAGTAAATCTGCCGCCAAATTTACCAAAACATAAATTATTGCCATCCAAACAACGTAAGCTTGAATCAGCGGATAATCCCGCATTAAAATTGCGTCAATCGCCATTTTGCCGACGCCGTCCCACATAAAAATTGTCTCAACTATCGCCGTGCCGCCCAAAAGATTTCCTATCGACAACGCAAGCAAAGTTATTATCATTATCAGCGCACAACGCAAAACTGATTTTGTTAAAATTGTAAATTCACTGACGCCGCGCGCTCGTGCGCCGATAACGTACGGCTTTTCCAATTCTTCCAAAACAACTGCACGAATTTGCCGAGTATATTTTGCGCCCATTGCGATTGTTAAAGTTAGCGCGGGCATTATTATATTGTTGCCGATTATTGGCAGAAAATTTAATTTCAACGCAAGAAAATATATCAGCAAAAGTGCCACAAAAAAATTGGGAAGTGAATTACCGACGAAACTTAAAAATCTTATGACATAATCGACGAATTTATTTTGATTTACGGCGGCGATAATTCCCAGCGGCGTTGCAATAAAAATTGTCAGCAAAATTGAAACTGCCATAAGTTCAAAAGTCGCCGGTAATTTTTCTGCGAAAGTTTCAAAAACCAATTTACCGCTGATAAAACTTTTTCCCATATCGCCCGTTAAAACGCCTGTAAGCCAATTTGCGTATTGCACGATAAAAGGTTTATCAAGTCCCAATTCGGCGCGTCTGGAGGCTTTTACGGCGTCAGAAACGCTGCCTTGCTGGTACATAAAATCTACCGCGTCAATCGCCGAAATTTGAGTCATTGCAAAAGTTAAAAAAGTTATCCCAAACAAAATTGCCACAAGCTGAATCAGCCGCTCAAAAATATATTTTCGCATAAAAAAAACTCCCCTAAAATCTTAAGGCAATTTTAATTTAGGGAAGTTGAAATTGTAAGCCGCGCAGGGGGATTTTATTGACAGTCTATGATATAATTTTTTGAAAATATTTTAAAATTGGAGGCTAAAATGGTCCATATAGTGATTGATTTGGAAATGAATCCTGTACAGCGCAGTTTAAAGGAAGTTCGGCGATATATCCTTGATGAAGTGATTGAGTTTGGCGCAGTTAAACTTGACGAAAATTACAATCAAATTGATGAATATCAATGTTACGTGCGTCCGGAATTCAGCGAAATTACCAAGCACATTACACAATTAACCGGTATTACAAACGAAATGGTTGCAGATAAAAATACTTTTGCCGTTGCATTTCAGAATTTTTTTGACTGGATAGGCGGCTGGGATATGAAAATTTATTCGTGGAGCGCGTCAGATATTAAGCAACTGAAAAATGAATGTTCTTACAAGTTGCCGAAATTTGAAATTCGCAGAATGGAGCGGCAATGGATTGACATTCAAAGAGAATTTGACGACAGATTAGGCTTGCATAACAGTCTTTCGCTAAAATATGCAGTTGGCGCAATGAATAAAAATTTTGAAGGCACTGCACATACTGCACTTGCAGACGCAAAAAATACGGCGGCGATTCTTGCACTTATGCAGGACGACGCGGCTTTTTTTAAGACTATGCAGCCGGTTATTGACATGTTGAAACCAAAGGAACTTTCGCAATCGATAGGCGATTTATTCCCTGAACTTAAAAAATTAAAATTCGATTAAATAAAAAAAAATACTCCACTTAAGCTGAAAAGCCGGTGGAGTTTTTTTATTCTGCCTCGCGCGGATGAACTTCGCGGGGTTTTTCTTCGCGTGGGTGTACTTCTTTTGGACGTTCTTCGCGTGGTGGATTTTTTTCACGTGGTGTAACTGATTCGCGGAATTTCTCCCAAAATTCCCTTTTGCGTTCTTCGCTTCCTTCGTCTTCAGAAAGGTATATTTTTTGCGGCTCTTTAATTTGGGCAAACGAAAAACCGGCGTTAAGGAATACACCTCCGAGCAAAATTGCAACGACTATTTTTTTAGCCGGGATTTTCATTTTCTTCAATCCTTTAACAATAAATTACCAACGAGGGTGATGGTGCCCGCCGTGAGGATGTGGAGGGGGTGGAGGCGGTGGCGGCGGGAAAAAATCGTCGTGATGACGTGGCGAGCGGTATTTGTCGTGATGACGTGGCGGAGGCGGCGGTCTGCGGTGGCGTGCCGATTCTTGAATTTCTATTGAATTTGTTAAAGAGTCTGCAGCTTCCGCGGCTTGTACATTTTCGCAATTTAATGTTAAAAGACTCCCACAAATTATCAGCGCAGTTAATATTTTTACGAATGGTTTCATTTCCTTTACCGCCTTTCTTTTAGATTTTTTTGTCTTTATTGTACAATATTTTTGAAATTTGTCATTAAGAATATATTAAAAATCTAAAAAAATAATCAGGCAGAAGAAAGATTACTCAAAAGATTTTTCCCGTTTGCAATGAGAAATTTTTCTGCGGTTGCTTCCGGCAGATTTAAGGCAAAGATTATTTTTATCGCAGTCTCACGGTTGCATAATGAATTATCGTTTAAAAAATTTTCCCACTGCCTTGCATCGATA
>JAFSZS010000240.1 GCA_017455645.1 Selenomonadaceae bacterium
ATTGGGGTTGCCGGTTAAAGCTACTGAAATTGCAGACATAAAATCACTCCTTTAAATCACTGTAACTTTTATATTGGCGGCGTCGTCCTTACGCATTGCCAAATTGTAGGAACGGATTCTTATTGCGATAGGGTCGCCCATTGGAGCGGAATTTAAAATTTCAACTTTCGTACCGGGGATTAAGCCCATCGTCATTAAGCGTTGTTTTAACGGCGATTCTTGCAATTCGTCAATTCTTACCGTCATTCCCGGGGTTGTATCTTTCAATGTCATTTTATCACCAACTCTAAAAAATTTTTAAATATGATACAATTTCATTTGGGAATTATAACAGACTTAAAAAAAATTATCAATTAGTTTTTTTAATTTTTTTTATCTTGTGAAATAAGCGGTACTGCCGGTTTTAGTTTTGGCAACTTCAAGGCGCACGGGTACGCGGCGTTTCAATTCGTCAACGTGCGAAATAATACCGACGAGCCGCCCGCCGCTTTGCAAATCTGTAAGCGCGTTTATTGCAATATCCAAAGTTTCATTATCCAAGGAGCCGAAGCCTTCATCAATAAAAATTGTATCGAGTTTGATACCGCCGGCAGTATTTTTGACAACCGCCGCTAAGCCCAACGCCAAACTTAATGACGCCAAAAAAGATTCTCCGCCGGATAAAGTTTCAACGGGGCGAGCCGTGCCGGTGTAGGCGTCCAAAATTTCAAGATTCAGCCCTTCGAGTTTTTGGCGTGAAAGTTCGTTTCTTTCGTTGCGAAAACGATAACGCCCGCTGCTCATTCTTTCGAGCCGTTCATTTGCCTCAAAAATAATTTCGTTGAAAATTGCGTTGAGGTAGTAGCGTTGGAAATTAATTTTGGAAGTTGCGCCGCTTGCCACGTCAAAAAGTTTTTTCCAGATTTGGTAATTTTTTTCGGCGTCTGCAATTTCAATTTTCAGCGCGTCAAGTTTTTTTGAAATATCCTGCAGGCGATTCAAATTATTTTCGAGTTTGGCGAATTCTGCAACGGCGGCGGTGTAATTCTCCTGCGCGACGGATTTTTTATTTTGAAGGGCGGAGATATTGGGGGGAGTTTTGCCTTCGATTTTTTTTGAGGCGTCATTGAAGGAATTTTCGGCGGCTGTAACTTTTCCGGCGCATTCGGATTTTTGCTTTTCGATTTTATGAAAATTTTCTTCAGCGATTTTCCACACGGCGTCAAGATTTTGTTTTTGAGTTTGAACGGCTTTTAAATCTTCGATAATTTTTTTGGTGTCAATTAAAAATTCGGCGGGTATTTGGGATTTTTTTTCAGCGATAATACCGCGCAGATTTTCGGCGGCACGAGTTTTATTTTCGGCGTCAATTCGCGCAGATTTAACTTTTTCGATAACGCCCTTTGTAAAAGTTTCGCCCTTTTTGAGATTTTCCCGCGCAAGTTTTAAATCGTCGGCAGATTTTTTGGCGGCGTTGTAAAATTTTTCGGCGTCCTGCAATTCCATAATTTCAACGAATTTTTCAAGTAAATTTTTCTGCGCGTTAATTTTCTCCTCAATCGAAGTAATACCGCGTTTGGCGGCGTCAAGTTCAAGTTGCTTTTTGCTCAAGAAATTTTCTGCGTGCTCAATTTCTTCATCGGTAGGAATATCTTCATCAGTAACGGCAAGGTTAGGGTGATTAATGGAGCCACAAACGGGGCAGGGCTCGCCGTCTTTTAAATCTTTAGCCAACATTGCGGCTGTACAAAGTTTTTGCAAAGTTTGCAGGCGTTTCAATTCTTTTTGGGCGGCGTCGAAATTTTTTTGTGCAATTTCCAAACGTTTTTGCGCGGCGGTAAATTCTCTTTGAAGGCGGGCAATTTCTTTTTTGCAAGTTTCAAATTCCCGTGCGTCTTTCAGTTTTTGCGCGGCTTTTACAAAATTGGCGTCCGCGCCCTGCAATTCGGTTTCCTGCTTTTTGAGAAAGTCAAGGCGGTCTTCACATTTTTTTTGTTGCAGTTCCAATTTTTTTAAATTATCCTGCGCGAGGTTTTCGGCGTCTTTCGCCTTCAAAAATTCTTTCTGTTTAGTGTCAAGTTCGATTAACGCCAAATTAATTTTGTTGAGTTCGACAATTTTATTTTTGAGTTCGTCGCGCAGATTTTCTTCAGATTTGCGCTTTTCGTATTCAGTTTGTGCGGCGTTTAAATCGGCAGAAATTTTTTCAAGGGCGGCGCGTGCGTCTGCCAAATTTTTTTGCGCGGCGTTAAGATTTTGAAAATCCTTGTTGAGAATTTCGGCGGCGGTTAAATCTGCGTTGGCTTTATTCAGATTAAGTTGCAGTTCAGAAATTTTTGACTTGGAGCGTTGCAGATTTCCGGAAAAAGTTTCAAGCAGGGCGGGCAAATTAATTTCAGTGTCAGCAACATTACCAATTTGAAGGGCTTCATTCTGCAAGGTATTTTTTTGAGTTTCAAGGTCTGTACAAATTTTTTTTGAGTCAACAAATTTTTCTTTCAAGCGGGTTTCAATCAGCGCGTAAAAATTGGCGTCAAAAATTGTATTGAGGACTTCGCCGCGTTCCCTGGAATTTGCCAACAAAAATTCTGTGAATTTACCTTGCGGCAACAACATAACTTGCCGAAATTGGTCAAGCTTGAATCCGATAATTTCAGTAACAATTTTGTTGACTTTGACTGCGCCGCTCTCAAGAAAATTTTCATTGCAATAAATTTCGGCGGCAGAATCTGAATCGCCGATTTTCAAGCCGCGTTTAATCCTGTAAATTTTTTCGCCGAGTGAAAATGTAAATTCAACTTCAGTTTTGACATTTGCGGCGGCTTGCTCGGAGCGCATCATTTTGCCGTTGCGTTTGCCGCCGGAGCTGTTGCCGTACAGTGCATAACAAATTGCGTCAAGAATTGAAGTTTTGCCTGCGCCGGTTGCGCCGTGTATCAGAAAAAAATTTTCGCCCGCCAAGCCCTTTTCAAAATTTAATTCAACAGTTTTTGCGAACGGTTCAAACGCCGTCATTTTCAAATTTATTGGTTTCAATTTAATTCCCCCTACATAAATTCAACATATTACTAAAAAAAACCGGTTAAATTAACACTAAAAAAACGCCCGTCACAAGTTTTTTGCTGCTTCCAAAAATTGCGATAACGTGAGAAAACGTGGCTGTAACCTTGCAATTTTTGTTTATTAACCCGCGAAAAATGCAGACAGACCGGAAAAAAGCAATTTTGTTGCAAGGCGTGCGTTGCTTTTAGAATAAAAAATTATTAAATAGATTCTGACTTGTTAATTAAGAAAAAAAATTTGCAACGTCAAAAAAGCTGTGCTATAATACCCCCGTTATTTTTGAAGGGAGTGATAATTTATGTCCGCATATTGCGAGATTTGCCATAAAGGTACTATGTCAGGTATGAACGTCAGCCACTCACATTTGAAAACAAAACGTAAATGGAAGCCAAATATTCAACGTGTACGCGCTATTGTTGACGGCGAAATTAAACGCGTCAATGTTTGCACTCGTTGCCTTCGTACCGGAAAAATTCAACGCGCTATCTGATTTACGTAAATTAAAAAAAATTCCTCGGTCACAAAAAGTGGTCGAGGTTTTTTTATTTAAAACGAATTTGACTTTCAAACATTCTATTCCAAGGAAAATCTACACTTACTTTAGTGCTGCTTTTAACTTCAGTCAAATTATTTCTGATAAAATTAGTCAAAAGTTGTTCGCACCACGCCGCGGCGTCATATCTTTTATCCTCAAGCAAATTGTAATAGCCTTCGCCCTCAATCCAATTCAAACGCGCCGCAACAGTGCCGCGGATATTCGCCTGATACGCCCAATCGTCAAGGTAGCGCGTCAGCAAAAGTTGGTTTTTATCGCCGTCAGTCATTTTCTTTGTTAAAATTCCCGTGGAAAGTGCAAAGCCGGTTGAATTTGTGGCAGTATTCCAGCCGGAATAAGATTTTAATTTGAAAAGTATTTGGCGATTTTTAAGTTGCTCCATTAAAGCATTGTCCGAGCCGTTTGCAAAAGAAATATCAGCAACTGCTACAGAATTTCCGCTGTCAAGATAATTTTGCACGCTACTTACAAAAGAATAGGTACTTTGCCGCGCGGCGATTGTGTTGTTGGGGTCGGGAGCTTCATAAGTTTTGCCGTCGGGATTTGTATTTACCGCCAAAATAAAATCTGCGCGATTGGCTTCATAAACACGATTTGCGCCGAGTGCAAAAAATTCGGAGTCAATCGAAGTATCAATCATTTCATCAGAATAAGTTGGAACGGTAGCCGCGCCCTTGCCTTCGTTGTATTGGACAAAAACCGCGGGCTTAGTGTTGGTGTAGTCGTTAATTGCACGCGTCAAAAGTATCAAGCCTATTTCGTCAATTCCGGCGATTGTCTGATATTTATTTCTGTTAATTTTTGCGCCGTAATTTGCCAAATTTCGCCCTTCCAAATGTGTTTGAGAAAAAGGCGCGTTGTCGTCCCTGCCCAGTAAAAGACAATCAAAAATTTTTTCGTTAGCCATATCGACTAATTTTTCATTGGCTTCAAAATTTTTTTCACGGCGATTCATCCAGTCTTCCATTGCTCGCGCAGGAATTAATTTTTGCAGAAAAACAATTTCCTTATTTTCGCGCGGCGTCAAGCCTTCCAATTCCAATTTGTCAATAAGCGCGGTATAGCGGAAAATATTTGCGCCGTAATTTCTGTAATAATCCGGCTCTTCATAACCGGACGCAACACCATTGCGCGGCGTGCGCATTACCGAGCCGAAAACGTACAGAGGCAATTTTTTATGTTTATTGTGAAATTCTTTGAAAAGTTCGGCGCGTTCCAAAATAACCTGCTTGTCATAGTAATGTTTTCTGGAAGAAACCAAACTGCCGTAAAGCATGGCGTCAGAAGAAATGACAGCTGCGCGAATATCTTTTTTGGCGTTTTTGTCGAGCCATTCCCAAAGGCGGTCGGGGTTGCCCAAATCGTCACGGCTGCCCATAATTTCTTTCGGCGGGATTATGACTTTGTAGCCGGCTTTTTCTATAACGTCAACTGTTTGATCGTAAACAATAGGGCGGTTATCGTGCGGTATGTACAAAATTTTTTCCGGCTCATTTTTACGTTTTGCATTGGCGTCGGGCGTCGCCGTAAAAATTCCAATGAAAGAAAGTGCAACGCCCAGAATTTTTAACGCCTTTTTCAAAAATATTCCTCCCTTGAAAAATATTTATTACCAAATTGTTTTAAAAGCCCCGTAGACGCTCCAGAATTGCCTACAACGCGTTTTCAGCAAGCTTTATGATACTTTTATTAAAAATTTTGAAAGGCGGCTTAGAATCGATTCTACGCGCTTACAGCCCCTAAGCAGATTTTTTATCCCGCGCCTTATTTTTTAGCTGCAGATTTTTTGTTGGAACGAATATCACCCCTGCAATGCGATGAGTAAGAGCATTGCTATCCCGCGCTTTATCAAAAACTTTCGGCTTATTTTTTTTGTGCAGATTTTTTGTTGGAACGAATATCACCCCATAAATCCCTAGCTTTATCAAAAACTTTCGGCTCGCTTGTACGTACGTTTTGGTCGCTGATAATTCTTGAAAGATACTGCGTACACTTTTCAAAATCGCCCATTCTGTAATAAATTGCGCCGATTAAATAAACTGCTGCGTTGTCAGTCAAGCCGCCGACGGGATAACGCTCCTTGCTAAGCGATACGTCAAATAATTCTGCCGCCTTCGCCAAATATTCCTGCTCCCGATCTTTGTACGCCCCAAAACGATACAGCCACGCAACATTCAAATTGTATGACGCTTTTTTTGAGGCGGGACCGTTGATAATGTCAAGGTACGTCAACGCCATAAGAAAGGAGGCGACGGCGTCCGGCAATGTGCGCGTTTCTGTAAATTCAATTTCTAAATCTTTGTGCTTGAGAAATTCCCAAAGTTTTTCACGGTGTTTATTGGGCATTCTGTTTACAAAAGTTGGTTCATCGCCCGCAAAGCCGCAATGCTCACAAATCCAAATTCGGTAATAATATGGACTGAATCCCTTGTAATGTACGCACAAATCTTCGTCTCTTTTTTCGACTACGAGCCGCGACCGAGTTTTGATAACGCGCGTTTCTTTCATACAAATTGGACAAGTTTTTTCTACCACGAAGGTATTTTCTGACGCCACCGCCCGCGCTCCTTTCTTTTTGTACAGCTGATTATCTCAAATATTTATTGCAAAGTGCCTTTAATTTGCCGGCTTCTGCTTCCAACTGATAATCCGGCTTGAGTTGCCAACCCCAGTTTGTGCCGACAGTGCCGGGCGTGTTCATTCTTGCGCGGCTGTCAAGTTTCAAAACGTCTTGCATTGGAATAATCGCCCAACGTGAATTTGAGGCGTAAGCAAATTCAATCAATTTTTGGCAAACGTCATCAGGGCGGCGAACATCTGCGCCAATTAACGCGGCGATTGTCGGCTTGCTCAAATTGTCAACATCTTCCATAAACCAGCCAACGGTTGTATTGTTATCGTGCGTGCCGGTGTACGTCAAAGAATTTTCCGGCGCAACAAATCCAATTCGCCCGTCTTCATTAAAGTGTAATTCAAAATGTAAAATCTTCATACCGGGGAAACTGCAAGCTTGCCGCAATTCCTCAACTTCATCTGTAATAATTCCCAAATCTTCAGCCACAATTTGCGCACTGTCGCCAAATTCTTTTTTGATAACGTCAAAGAAATGTTTACCCGGTCCCTTAATCCATTCGCCCTTTATCGCGTTTTCTGCGTCGCCGTCAACAGACCAGTAACTCTCAAAGCCGCGGAAATGGTCAATTCGCACAATGTCAACCAGCGCGTAAAGCTTTTTGAAACGCAATTTCCACCAGCGGTAATTTTCCGCCTTCATTTCGTCCCAATCGTATTGCGGATTTCCCCAAAGTTGCCCGGTTGCACTGAAATAATCCGGCGGTACTCCCGCAACTTTTTCCGGTCTGCCACTTTCCAGAAGTTGGAAAAGTTTAGGATTCGCCCAAACGTCCGCGCTGTCTGCAGATACGAAAATTGGCATATCGCCCAAAATTTGAATACCGCGTTCATTTGCGTAGGCGTGCAATTTCTGCCACTGCAAATTGAAAATGTACTGCTCAAATTCCGTGTACAAAATTTCGTCTGCCAATTTTTCGCGCAGGTTTTCAAGCGTCTTTTCGTCACGCTGTTTAATTTCTTCGTCCCATTCCACCCAGTACGCGTCATTTGTTTTTTGTTTAATTGCGGCGAAAAGTGCATAATCTTCAAGCCAATAAGATTCATCAGACAAGAATTTTTCAAAGTGGAATTTCAAATTTTCGTCAGTTTCAAGTTTGGCTTTAAAATTTTGGAACGCTTTTTTAAGTAAGGCAGATTTAAAGCCCCAGACGCGCTCAAATTCGACTGTAGACGCCTTAAACGCCTTCGAGGGTACTTTTATATCGTCTTCAGTCAAAAAGCCTCTCTCGGCTAAATCTGCGGGCGATATAAGCATTGGGTTACCGCCAAACGCGCTCGGCGATTGATACGGCGAATAACCGAAGCCAACAGGATTAAGCGGCAAAATCTGCCAAATTGTTTGTCCCGCCGCCTTAAGGTAGTCAATAAATTCAAACGCCTCTTTGCCCAAATCGCCGATACCGAATTTTGAAGGCAAGCTCGTCGGGTGTAATAAAATTCCTGCGCGACGATCATAATTTTTCTTTTGCGGGATATGGTGTAACAAAACGCCCTCCAGCGGTTGAAGTTTAAAAGCAACTCTGCCGCGCGTTACGGGATAATGTTTTTTCACGTTTGCAGGGTCGAAGGCGTCAACAAAAAGTCCGCCCGCAAAATCGCTTACGTCAAATGAAACTTCCCGCACTTCATCAGTTGAGCGATTGAACGCGGCAAGATAAGCGTCATTTTTAGCTTCATTGTCGAAAACGTCGTGCCCGTTGCGAATAACCCGCGCATAAGCAAAAATATCGCCGTGCGAAGGCAAAGGTAAAAATTCGCCCGTCTGCAAAACTAAATTTTTGTTGCGAATTGCGATAAATTTTTTGTAAGTCTCAAGTAAATCTTTATCGCCGTTTTCCCAATCGTAGGGGCGGCGGTTAGTCGGGTCTTTGAAACCTTGCATACCAATTTCATCGCCGTAATAAACGCAGGGGACGCCTGGATAAGTCATTTGCCAAAGTGCCGCCATTTTCAAACGCGCCTTGCCGAGTTTTTCGTGTTTTTCGTCAAGTTTAAATTTCGCCTGTTCAATCGCCGGCATTTTGTCATAGTACGGAGCCTCGCCAAAAACTGTAACCGGTCTCATAATATCGTGGCTTGAAATTAAATTCATCATTACGTAAAAATTTTCTTTAGGGTAATTTTCGCGCAGGCTTTCCATCCGTTTCATACAAAGTTCGCCGTCAATTTTCCCCAAAATAAAATCAAACAAATGTGCGCGCCACGGGTAATTCATTGCAGAATCCATTTCATAACCGCACAAATATTGACGCTGGACGCCGTAAGCAATTTTATTTGAGGCGTCCTCCCAAACTTCGCCTATCATAATTGCGTCGGGATTTGCCTTTTTCAATTCTGCAAAAAACAACTGCGAAAATTCGGCGGGCAATTCGTCAATGACATCTAAACGCCAACCGGCTATTCCTTCCCTTACCCAATGTTTCAAAACGCTGTCATTGTCACGAATTATAAAATCCATATAGGACGGCGTAATTTCTCTAACATTCGGCAGCGTCGGGAAATTCCACCAACTTTCATAATCTGTAGGATAATTTCTGAAACTGTACCATTCAAAATACGGGGATTCTTTAGATTGAAACGCGCCTACAGAATTATATTGTCCGTTGCGATTGAAATAAATGCTATTGCTGCCGGTATGACTGAAAACGCCGTCAATAATTATCGAAATTCCCTTGGAGCGTGCAACGTCAATCAAATGTTTAAAATCTTCGTTCGTGCCGAGTATCGGGTCAATTTTGTGATAATCGCCGGTATCGTAATGGTGATTACTTTCAGATTCAAAAACGGGATTGAAATAAATTGTAGAAATTCCCAATTCTTTCAAGTAGTCAAGTTTACTTTCGACGCCGCGCAGGTTGCCGCCGTAAAAATCGTAAGCAACAATGTCAGTTGTATCAACGTCTTTGTAGTAGCAGGGGTCATCTTTCCAGCTTGCGTGAAAAACTGCGCCGCGCTTTTCGATAATTTCATTTCCTGCGCGACAAAATCTGTCGGGGAAAATCTGATACATTACAGAATGTTTGAACCAATCGGGAGTTTTTGCGCCGCGCTGGTAGACAGTAATTTGGAAGGCGGGCGGCGCGTAGTCAAAGTAAAGTTCACCGACGCCGCCGAGTTGTTCGGGGTTGTTGCCGTAATAATAAGTTTTGTCAGCCGTAACAATTATGAAATGATACCAAACAAGACAACCTTTTTCCGGCATTGTAATTTCAGTTGAGTAAAATTTTTCTTCAGATTTTACATTGTCGCGGGTTGAAAGGTTAGTCCATTTTTCGCCGGAGCCGTCCGACCAAGTATGCAGCAAAACTTGTTGAATTGTTTCTTTGCTGTTGATACGAATACCGAGGCGAATTGTACTTCCGGCTTCAACTGCGCCGACTGTCGAGCGGTAATAAATATTTTGCGAATTGTGCTCCACGTTGCTTTTATCCATAAAATCATCTCCTGAAAATTATTTTATATCAGCAAGTTTTAAATTTGTAAAGTGCGTTTAATTTTTGGCGTCAAAACTTTTCAGCATTTCCAGCACATAATTTAATTTGATAAATTCCTGCCAACTGTTGACAAGCGGGCGTCTGAAAGTATCCATAAAATTTGGAATAACTTTTAAACAGGATTGACGAATATTTTTGACGGCGGGATAATTCAGCGGCAAAATTTTTAACAATGACGTTTAATTTTTGGTGTCAAAACTTTTCAGCATTTCAAGCACGTAATTTAATTTGATAAATTCCTGCCAACTGTTGACAAGCGGGCGTCTGAAAGTATCCATAAAATTTGGAATAACTTTTAAACAGGATTGACGGATATTTTTAACGGCGGGATAATTCAGCGGCAAAATTTTTGGCAATTCGTAAATCAAAAGGCGTAAATCGGCGGCTGTAACTGTTGACGCCAAACTTTTGTGAATTGCCTCCAATGACATTTCTTCAAAAAAATTTCCTACAGTTTCATTGAAGGCAGTTTCGCGCAGGTATTCAGCCAATCTTCGACAAGTCAAGAAAGTTTCAAGCTTACCGGCGAAAGTTTTTTTCGAGGCATTTTTTGAAAAAGTTGGCGATAAACTTTTCAAAAGTGCGGTATAAACTCTTTGGCGTTTGGCGGCTAAAGTTTCAAAAATTTTTTGCTGATGAGTATCACGATATTTTAAAATTGTATCGTCAAAAATTTCATTGTGGTCGCTTTTCTCAAAAAGTTTTAAGTTGTAAATATTGCCCTTGTTGTCAGCAGTGCCGCGTGTAACTTTGCTGAAAAATTCTTCCTTCGACTTAACGGAATAATGATTCATAACAATTTTATCGACAAGTGGCGGATCGTTGTAAAAGAGCGGGACTTTTTCGCCGTTGGAATTGACGGCGTTAAAATTTTCAAAGTAGTAAGCGTAGTGAGGATTTCCGAAATAGTGAACTTTGCGCGGGTTGGTTATCGTACTGACGTGAGCGGTACCGCCGGGTAAATTTCTATCGCTGATAAGCGGTATCCAATCGACGGGGGCGCGGCGGGTAAATCTTTCAAGTACGCCCTTTGAATAATCTGCTTTTTCAAGATTGTTTGAACCGAAATAATAAATATTTACTGCAAGCCCGCCCGCCTTTGAATTGTCTTTCAAAATTTCGTCAACAACTTCAACAATGTTTTTATTATTCTGCGGAAAAATAAATTCGTCGGCGTCGATAAAGGCAATGTACCTGCAGAAAAATTTGTAATTTTGAATCGCCTCGTTGTACGCTTCGTACTGCCGCGCCTTGCCGGGATAAAATTTGTAGGTTACGAATCCCTCGTCAATGTACGGCTGCAATACTTCGCGCAGATTGTCGGGGCTGTCATTATCGTAAATGTAAAAATGTTCGACGCCAGCCAAAATGTGAAAGTCCAGCCATTCTTTGACATAGGGGGCTTCATTTTTCATTATCGCCACAACTGCCAAATCGTACAGGAATAAATTTTTATCGACTGCCACAAAATTACCTCCTTGTAAAGAAAAAAGCCCGACGAGAGAAATTCCGCTCGCCGGACTTTTTAGGGTTATAGGGAGCGAGGGATAAAGGATTCTAGGGTATTGAAAATTCCCCTATATCCCTATTCCCCTATATCCCTAAATTATTTAGTCATTAATTTTTGATAAAGGTCTTTGTATTCGCGCGCAGATTCTGTCCAGCTGTAATCGCTGTTCATTGCATTTGAAACAATGTTAAGCCAAATTTCAAAGTTGCCGTAAGTGCTAAGGGCGCGTTTGAGTGAGTACATCATTTCGTGCGCGTTGTAATTTGAAAATACAAATCCGTTGCCTTTGCCTTCGTACTTGTCATATTGATGAACTGTATCTTTCAAGCCGCCGGTTTCACGAACGACAGGAGCCGCGCCGTAACGCATTGCGATAAGTTGACCAATTCCGCACGGTTCATAATTTGACGGCATTAAGAAAATATCTGACGCGCCGTAAATTCTCTGTGCAAGTTCATTTGAGAAATAAATATTGGTAGAAACTTTTTGCGGGAAACGCCACGCCAAGCCTTTAAACCAATCTTCATAAACTTTATCGCCGGTGCCGAGCAAAACGAATTGAAAATCTTCATGCTGTAAAAGTTCGTCCATCATTCTTACAACAAGGTCTAACCCTTTTGCGGCAACAAGGCGGGTAACCATTGAAACAACCGGAACTTTGCGATTTTGCGGCAAGCCGAGAATTTCTTGCAATTTAATTTTGTTGTCTGCCTTGCGCTCAAAGGCGTTGAAAGAATTTGAATTGTCATATTGCACGAAAAGATTTTTATCAGTTGCGGGGTTATAAACGTCGTAGTCAATACCGTTTACAATACCGTACAAATCATCTTTGCGGGCGCGGAGCAAGCCGTCCAAATGTTCGCCGAAATATTCATACTGAATTTCTTGTGCGTAAGTTTTGCTGACGGTTGAAACATAATCTGCGTAGATAATGCCGCCCTTCATAAAGTTTACCGCGTCATAAAATTCAAGGTCGCCGTTGTTAAAATATTTCCAGTCTAAGCCGAGCACGTCGCCCATAACGTCTTTCGGGAAAACGCCCTGATATTTGAGATTGTGAATTGTGTACAAAGTTTTGATATTGGCGTAGCGTTCATCGCCCATATGTTCCAATTTCAAAAGTACCGGAACAAGTCCCGCGTGCCAATCGTTGGCGTTGATAACATCCGGGAAAAAGTCAATCGCCGGTAAGCAGTTCAAAATTGCGCGTGCAAAAAATGAAAATCTTTCTGCGTCGTCATCGTAGCCGTAAAGTCCATCGCGGTAAAAATATTCTTCATTGTCAACAAAGTAGAAAATAACGCCGTCAATTTCGTATTTGTCAATTCCAACATATTTTGTACGCCACGAAACGGGAATTGTACCGTCGTAAACGTGCTCCATATTGTTAAGAAATTCTTGCTTAATTTTGCCAAATTTGGGCATGATAACGCGAACGTCAACGCCCTGCTGTTTTAAAGCCTTTGGAAGTGAACCTGCAACGTCTGCCAATCCGCCGGTTTTTATAAAAGGATTAGCTTCCGATGCTACGTAAAGAACTTTCATATAATATCCCTCCGTGAAAATTTTTAACATAAAGCCGAATTTTTTTCGACGCTGAATTTTGCTTTATTACCGATTAATTTTAATTCATTTGAAGTTGTAAAGTCAATCAGCTTTTTTGTGTTTAAGGTAGATAGTTGCAAGCGGCGGAACTCTAATTTCGATAGATTGAGCGCGGTTGTGCCAAGCAACTTCTTGAGTCAAAAGGTCGCCTTCATTTTTAACGCCGGAGCCGCCGAATTCTTCAAGGTCGGAATTGAAAACTTCAACATACGCGCCTTTATCCGGTACGCCGATTCTGTAGCCTACGCGAACTTCAGGCGTAAAGTTACAAACTGCAATGATATAATCTTCGCTGTCTTTAGCCTTGCGAATGAAAGAAACAACGCTGTTATCGTTATCGTTGGGGTCAATCCATTGGAAGCCGTTCCAGTCAAAATCAATCTGCCAAAATGCTTTATTGTCGCAGTAGAATTTATTCAGAGCCGCTGAATATTTTTGCATTTGAGTATGTTTTTCGTACTGTTCGACTAAGTGCCAATCTAAGCTGTCGTTTTCGTTCCATTCAATGAATTGTCCGTATTCGCCGCCCATGAACAAAAGTTTTTTGCCGGGGTGCGCCATCCAATAACCAAAGAAGCCGCGCAGTCCTGCTAATTTCTGCCAATAATCGCCGGGCATTTTTTCAATAAGGGAGCATTTGCCGTGAACAACTTCATCATGTGAAAGCGGCAGGATAAAGTTTTCTGAAAAAGCGTACATAAACGAGAAAGTTACTTTGTCATGGTTCCATTTGCGGTAAATTGGATCAAGGCTGACGTATTTAAGCATGTCATTCATCCAGCCCATATTCCATTTGTAGTTGAAACCGAGCCCGCCCATATAAACCGGCTTAGAAATTAAAGGCCAATCAGTGGATTCTTCAGCCATCATTAAAGCGTTGGGGTGATATTTGAAAACTGCTTCATTAAGATTTTTAATAAATTCAATCGCTTCAAGGTTGCCTGTATCGCCGTATTTATTGGGCGTCCATTCGCCTTCTTCACGACCGAAATTAAGGTACAGCATATTTGCAACGCCGTCAATTCTCAAGCCGTCAATGTGAAATTCTTCAAACCAGTAAAGCGCGTTGGAAATTAAAAAGCTGTGTACTTCAGTGCGTCCGTAGTCAAAATTAATTGTACCCCAGCCTTTATTGTCGGCAAGTTGCGGGTTATCAGATTCATAAAGGTTAGTTCCGTCAAATTCGCGCAGACCTTCATTATTTTTGCAGAAATGCCCGGGTACCCAGTCCATAATGACGCCTATACCGTTTTTGTGCGCCGTTTCAATGAAATAACGAAAATCATTTGGCTCGCCGTAACGGCTGGTAGGCGCGTAATAGCCGGTTGTTTGATAACCCCATGAACCGTCAAAAGGATGCTCCGTCATTGGCATAAATTCAATATGAGTGTAATTCATTTTCTTGACGTAAGCAATTAAGCGGTCGGCAAGTTCACGATAAGAAAGGTAAACGTCGTCAGTATCGCTGTTGCCGCGCCCTTTACGTTGCCACGATCCGGCGTGTACTTCATAAATTAACATTGGGCGGCTATAGGAAGATTCTTTAGATTTAGCCTCCATGTATTCGCCGTCTTGCCATTCGTAGCCTTCAAGGTCGTAAAGGCGGGAAGCGGTATTAGGTTTTTTCTGCGCGTAAAAGCCATAAGGATCCGCTTTTAAAATGTGCGGTCCGCCCCATTGCGGCTCAATAGCGTATTTGTAATTATCGCCTTGCTTGAGTCCTTCAATAAAAATTTCCCAAGTTTCGCCATCGCCAAGGCGTATCATTTTATGAACGCGTGTATCCCAATTATTAAAATCGCCGACAACGCTTACAGATTTTGCATTTTTCGCCCAAACTGCAAAGCGCACGCCTTTTTTTCCTTCGTGTTCAACAAAGTGCGCGCCGAGCATTTCGTAGGCGTGAAAGTTTGTTCCTTGGTGGAATAAATATAAATCATATTCGCTAAGTGCGGAAGTTTTCACAGGCTTAAGCCTCCTTTGTAGTGTTGTAGTGTGGTAGTGGGGTAGTGTTGTAGTAATTGCTATACCACTATTACACTATCCCACTATCCCACTACTGAATTTTGCAGGGTTCAATGCTCCAAATTTCGTCCGCGTATTCGTCAATCGTTCTGTCTGAAGAGAATCGCGCAGAATTTGCAATGTTAATGGCGGCGGAGCGTAACCAGCCCATTCTGTCTTGATAACGTGCGTAAATTTCGCTGTGCGCGTCAATGTAAGCGTTGAAGTCTTTCATAATGAAAAATTCGTCGCCGCCTTGAATCAGATAATCGCGCAGGGATTGGAAATTGCCATAAGTACCATCAGTTAATTTGTTGACAACGATTTTAACATTTTGGTTGCTGTTATATTCGTTCCAAGCGTTGTATTCGCCCGTTTCGTAATAGCGCAAAACTTCGCCGGCTTTTAAACCGAAAATTACAATGTTTTCATCGCCGACAGCTTCCCTAATTTCAACATTTGCGCCGTCCAAAGTGCCCAAAGTAATTGCGCCGTTCATCATGAATTTCATATTGCCTGTACCGGACGCTTCTTTTGACGCGGTAGAAATTTGCTCGCTAACGTCAGCCGCGGGATAAACAATTTCGCCAATAGACACGCCGAAATTTTCAATGAAGACAACTTTAAGCTTGCCGTTAATTGAGGCGTCATTGTTAATTTTTGCGGCAACTGCCAAAATTAATCTGATAGTTTCTTTTGCAATGTAATAACCGGGCGCGGCTTTTCCGCCGAAGAAATAAGTTGTTGCAGGCGGATTGTAGCTGGGGTCGGTTTTCAATTTTTCGTACTGCCACATAATGTGCAAAATGTTCATCAGTTGGCGTTTGTATGAATGAATACGCTTAACTTGAATATCAAAAATTGTGTCGGGGTTAACGTCAATATTGTTATGCTTTTTAACGTAATTAGCAAGCGCAACTTTACGCAAATGTTTAATATGGTCAAGTTCCTGCAAAACTAATTTATCGTCAACAGCTTCATTGAGTAAATCGAGTTGCTCGGGGTGTCTGTGCCAAATTCGGCTGCCAATGGTTTTATCAATCAAGTTTGCAAGTTCGGGATTTGCGCCCATTAACCAGCGGCGGTGAGTAATACCGTTAGTTTTGTTGTTAAACATTCTGGGCCAATATTCGTAAAAGTCATGTAAAGTTGTTGACTTCAAAATTTCTGAATGGATTCTTGCAACGCCGTTTACAGAATGTGATCCGACAATCGCAAGTCTTGCCATATGAACTTCGCCGTTTTCGATAATTGACATTGCGCGGAGTTTGTCAACATTGCCGGGATAACGCGCCTTGACGTATTCAACATGACGGCGGTTAATTTCGTCGATAATCATATAGACGCGCGGCAACAAAGTTTTGAACATATCGACAGGCCAACGTTCCAATGCTTCCGGCATAATTGTATGGTTGGTATAAGCCATTGTATTTCTTGTGATAACCCAAGCTTCATTCCATTCAAGCTCGTATTCGTCAACCAAAAGGCGCATCAATTCAGCAACGCACAAGGCGGGGTGAGTGTCGTTAATGTGAATTGCAACTTTTTTATCAAATTCACGAATGTTAAAGCCGGAGCGTACAAAATGGCGGACGATACTTTGAGTACCGGCAGAAACCATGAAGTATTCCTGAATTAAGCGCATTCTGCGACCTTCGTGCGAGCTGTCATTGGGGTAAAGATATTGCGTGATACTTTCGACAAAATCACGATATTCATTTTTGG
>JAFSZS010000241.1 GCA_017455645.1 Selenomonadaceae bacterium
CAAATCCTCCTCCTCCTCCTCCAACTCCCAAAAAATTCAGCATAAAAGAAAATTTTTTTAATTGGAAAGGGCGTTTAAATCGTAAAGCTTATTTTGTAAGGGCATTTCCGCTCGGCTTAATACTTTTAATAGTTCTTCAAGTATTGTTGGAATTGGACAAAATTCCTTATCAGCAGCTCAGTTCCGGCACGGAATTTTTAATTTGGCTGTTGCTCGCGTCAATATTTCCGCTGTCAACTTCTATCTATATGAATGCAATTCGCCGCCTTCACGATTTAAATAAATCCGGCTGGTTTATTTTGTTGGCTTGGGTTCCTATAGTCAATTTTATTTTTGGGCTTTTCCTGATGTTCAAAAAAGGCACAAGCGGTCCAAACAGATTCGGAGCAGACCCGTTAGCTGAAAATTTTTCTTAAGGAGTTGATAAAATGAAATGTACAAATTGCGGGAAAGATTTTCCAATTGGAGCCTCGCAATGCCCCCATTGTCATACGCCTGTAAATTACAACGGGCTTACTTCATTTGTTAACGACGTAAGCATAAAAGATTTTTTTGTAAATATTTTTGGCAGTCAACCGCCCGGCGCAGGAGAAAAAATGTTTGTTTCAGGTACGGCACTTACAACGCCCACGCCCGACAAAATGTTAAAAGAATGGAACAAGCCGTGGCTGTATGCTCGTGTAATTTTAATCGGTGTTCTGTTTTGGGCTTTATGTTATTTTATGTTTACTCAACAGAATCATCCCGCCGGATTATATATGCTTTTCTCTTTCGGTTGTTTGGTATTTCCGCTTGCAGTTTTAATTTTTTATTGGGAAATAAATATTCCGCGGGATATTCCAATATATCGAGTCATTATGATTTTTTTTGTAGGCGGAATGTTATCCTTGATTTTTACAATACTTTTGCCGCAAAGTGAAGGTCCCGCGTATCTTGCGCCTCTGACAGAAGAACCCGGCAAAGTTTTAGTGATTGTACTTTTTATTTATTGGCTGGAGCCCAAATATATTTTTGGCGGGCTTTTAATTGGCGCGGCAGTTGGTGCCGGATTTGCCGCCTTTGAAGATATATGGTATGTTTTGGGCAAAACTATAAGACTTACCGTTGCAGAAATTATGAAATATATGTCTGCTAATCCAAATGCAAGCCCTGAAAGTCTTATTCATATTTTTGAAAATTTTCATCAATACGTTTACAAAATTGGAATTGATACACTGATTGCAAGAAGTGTCGGTACGCTTGCCGGTCATGTAACTTTTGCCGCAATAGAAGGCGGCGCACTGGTTATGGCTAAGGGAAAAGATAATCTCGGTGCCAAACATTTTTTTGACGTGCGTTTTCTTGCTTATTTCGGCTCTGCAATGGCAATGCACGCGGCGTGGAATTATTCCGGCGAAAATGAAAGTTTTAGACTGCATCCTTTGCCTTATATAGGCGATGTAACTTTTCTGATTATCACTGTTGCAGCAATTTTTATAGCATTTTCGTTAATTCAAAGAGCGGTTGCTCAAGTTTTGCAGGAAGTAAATTCAGCTGCTCCCATTCAAGAAGATTTTTCAAATACGCCAATGCTTTTAGCCGGTTCCGGTCCGCTTATCAATTCTTTATTTCCTATCAAACAAACTCTTACTCTTGGGCGAGATCCTGCTTTGTGCAATGTAGTTTTTCCTTCAGGAACGCCCGGTATAAGCCGCCGTCATTGCGTAATTGAAAAACATTCAGACGGGATTTATTTAATGGATTTAAATTCTTTGTCAGGTACTTTCTTACAAAACGGGCAAAAGTTAGCGGCTAATCAATGGGTAAAAGTAACCGACGGCTTTTATTTGGGTTCTCAAAATGCAATGTTTACCATTGATTACGGGTCAAAAAAAATACCGCCTACGCCGAATCCAAATCCGCCTGCACCGCCAACTCCAAATTCAAATAACGTTTCTATTGTTGGAATTGCAGGACCTTTGCAAGGTTCAACTTTTTCTGATCCGCAAAGACTTACAATAGGGCGCGACCCTTCGACCTGCAACGTGGTATTGCCTTCAGGAACTCCGGGCGTCAGCCGCCGCCATTGCATATTGGAAAGAACAGCCAACGGCGTTTTTATTGCCGACGTAGGCTCGACTGCCGGTACTTTTTTGAGCAACGGGCAAAAAATACCGCAAAATCAATGGGTACAAATCAGCGGCGAATTTTATTTGGGCTCTGTCGATGTAAAATTTAAGATTAATTAGATTCCTTTTCAAAATTAAAAAATTGACAAGACTTTTCAAACACGCCCGTATTTGCGTTTAAAAGCCCGTGAAGGCGTTTTTATTGCCGACGTAGGCTCGACTGCCGGTACTTTTTTGAGTAACGGGCAAAAAATACCGCAAAATCAATGGGTACAAATCAGCGGCGAATTTTATTTGGGCTCTGTCGATGTAAAATTTAAAGTCAATTAGATTCTTTTTCAAAATAAAAAATTTTGACAAGACGTTTCAAATACGCCCGTATTTGCGTTTAAAAGCCCGTGACAGCGGTTCTCCGGTCTTTAGGGTATAAAAGTATCAAAAGCGATTGAAAACGCCTTAAAATCGATTTCAGGGCTTTTCAGGTAAAAATAATTTAATGGATATGACAGTGCAAATTTTCACTGTTATTAATAAAAATATTCAACAATAAAGGAGAGGGTAACTATGTGTACACGCAGATTGCCGGTCTATCTTTTGCTTGACTGTTCAGGCTCCATGGTCGGCGAACCAATCGAAGCAGTAAAAAACGGCGTCAAACATCTTTTGGAAGAATTGAAGGGCAGTCCTCAAGCGTTGGAAACAGCCTACATTTCGGTTATCACTTTTGACAGTACCGCGTAGCAAGTTGTTCCTTTAACCGAGCTTATGCAATTCAATGAGCCGGAGCTTAAGGCAAGCGGGCTTACTTCACTTGGCGGGGCTTTACATTTACTTAAAGAATGCGTAAAAAATGAAGTTCGCCCAAATACCGGTGAACAAAGAGGCGATTGGAAGCCTTTGGTATTTATTCTTACCGACGGGTTGCCGACTGATGAAACGGTATTTTATCAAGAATTGCAGGATATGGATTCACTGAAAGCGGCAAATATTATAGCTTGCGCCGCAGGTCCCAATGCAGATCCAATTTTACTGAAAAAAATTACAAATAATGTTTTGCTGATGAATGAAAATTCGCCCGGCAGCATGGCGCAATTTTTCGCTTGGGCTTCTCAATCAATTATTCAATCTTCGGCAAGTCTTCAAAGTAAACCCGGGATGCCGATAAATTTCCCGCCGCCGCCCTCAACAGGCTTTACCGTAATTCCTTAAAAAATTGGAGCGATATTCATGGAAAATCAGTCGAATTCTTCAGAGCGCGAATTAATTCAGTATACTTCTTCCTTGTGGAAATATAAAAGTATATCTGCAGAAATTCCCGAATCCGAAAAAGAATATATCAACGAAAGTCATACAATAGGAGATTTTCAAGTCATAGCGGCACGTGTAAGAGGCAAAAAACATAAGCAAGACGGCTCGAATTGTGATGATTGGTTTGAGACTGAAAATATTGACGGAATTTTTGTTTCTGCAGTTTCGGACGGCGCGGGCTCCAAAAAATTTTCCAGAATAGGCGCGAAAAAATCTTGTAAAGCGGCGGTTGCTTTTTTGAAAATCAATTTGCTGAAAATCTTAAAAAAAAATCCCAATTTACGTGAAAATCTTTGCAAAGATATGAAAAATCATATGTTTTTGACTGCAGCAGGTACTTTGGCAAATCTTGTTGCAGAGGCAACTTTGGCAGCGAGGCTTGCTGTAGTCAAAGCTTATGAAGAGCGCAAATTAATCCCGCGTTACAAAAATATTGTCGGGCGTCCTTTGGAACTTAAAGATTTTTCTGCTACTTTTCTTTTAACCTTGGCAATGCCTTTAGACGAAATAGGCGAAGTTCTTGTTATCACTTTTCAAATTGGCGACGGCGTAACCGCAACATTGAATATCAAAGAAAGTTTTGAGAAAGCCTTAACTGTTTTTGGAACTCCGGACAGCGGGCAATTTGGCGGCGAAACAGATTTTTTGACAAATCCAAAATGTGCTGTAAAAGCAAATTTGACAAGCCGGATAAAACTTTCAAGGAAGCCGGTAGATATTCTTTTTTCAATGACAGACGGTGTAGCAGATGATTATTACCCGAATGAAAAGCAACTTTTTCGCTTGTATTTTGACCTTGTGGCAAACCGAATTTTGCCGCCGCCGAAAAATATTTCTGAATCAGATTTAGAAAATTTGAATGTACCCCCGCCGCAAATTTATCCCAGAATTGACGCAGATTTAAACAAAAAGCCAGTTTCAATTCAGTATACAGAAGAACTTGTAAGAAATTGCGGATTGACTTTAAAAAATATTTGGGAAAATCCCGCGCCGCTTGTTTCAATGGCTCGCAAAATTTTTATCAATGAACACAGCGCAACCGGTCTTCAAGAATGGCTCGACAATTATACAGTTCGCGGTTCCTTTGACGATCGTACTTTGGTTATCTTGAGAAAGCGGGGCTAAGAATTATGACTATTGCCAAGGGTACTTTGATGGACGGCACTGAAATAGAATATATTGTAACACCGAATCCTCCGCGAGGCTCCAAGAAATACACTTATTTTACGCCGGACGGAGATTTTGTGGTACAATTTTATAATGACAAAGAAGACGCCGCCTCCTTTACAAATCAAGAACGACTCCAAAGAATCTTGACTGTTTATAATCCCACTTTACCTCAAGAAGAGGGCGGCGCGTTGGGCGTCACAAAAAAAACGGCCGAATATTTTTCAAATCTTTTTTGTTGGCCTTTTGCGCTTATCGAAAAGCCGGAATTTGGAATAGTTTGCCCCACTTATCCTCAAAAATTTTTTTTCAATGAAGAATCAGTAAAAAAGGGAATTAATCTTGATTTAAAAGGCAAAGACAAAAAAAGCCGGTGGTTCACTTCCTCTGTTGCAAAATATTTGGCAGATTTTGAAAAGGGCAATATAAAAAAAATGTTGCGCATTTCAATTTCACTTGCGCGGGCGGTACGTCGTATGCACTCGGCGGGCTTGGCTCATTCCGATTTATCTTGCAACAACGTGCTGATTGACCCTGTAAGCGGCACTTGCGTTGTCATTGACATTGATTCACTTGTAGTACCCGGGTTATTTCCGCCGGAAGTTGCAGGAACAAGAGGTTATATTGCGCCGGAAGTATTGGCTACTTTGAATTTGGATTTTACAGACTCTGCGCGAAATTTACCGTGTATAACAACAGATTTATTTGCACTGCCCGTGCTTATCTATGAATATCTTTTAAAACGCCACCCTTTGCAAGGACCAAAAATTCACAGCTCCAATCCTGAAGAAGATGATTTTCTTACATTTGGTTCAAATGCACTTTTTATAGAAAATCCTCAAGATACTTCAAATCGTCCAAATGATTTAAAAATTACTGTTAAAGATTTCGGCTCAAATTTGAAAGAATTATTTTTAAAAGCATTTGTTGACGGGTTGCATAATCCCCAAAAAAGACCTTCAGCAAGTGCTTGGGAACGCGCACTGGTTAAAGCTTGGGACCTTTTGCAGCCTTGCCAAAATCCAAATTGCCCTGAAGGCTGGTTTATTTTGCATGATATTTATAATCCCGTTTGTCCTTTTTGCGGACAGAAAATCCACAAAAAAGACGTTATGCACCTGCGCTTGAAAAAAACTGTAGCCGGCTTAAAAGGTAATTGGCAAACGGTAGGGGAAATTAATTTGTATGACAAAATGCCGCTTTTTCTTTGGCACTTTAGGGATAATGTTTTTCCGGACGAAAAACTGCACAATCGAGAATTGCAAGCCTATATTTATCATCAAAACGGCGTTTGGTATCTTATCAATAACGGGCTTGAGGGTCTGTTGTCGCCTTCCGGAAATTTGGTACCGAAAGGACAGGCAATTCATTTGAAAAAAGGGGTTACTTTTCTGTCGGGCAATAACAGTGATTCATTACTTTTGGAAGTTGTTCAAAGTTGATTTTCTGTCAAAATTTTTCTATGGAGAATAATTATGGATAATATCCAAAAACTTTTTTCAAGCGGCACAAAACAAATTAATATTTTCCCCGGCGAATATGAAGGTCCTTTCACAATTCGACACAGCTGCACCATTGAAGGGAACGGCGCAACAATTTGGGCAAAATCTCAAGTTGTACTCTATATCGAAGCTGACAATGTAACAATAAAAAATTTGCGCGTCGAGCGGGTAAACGAAAATACCTCGGACGAAAATTTTATTGCAATAAAAGTAAATGCAAGCGGTACTCAATTTGAAAACGTCGAAGTTTACGGCGGAATAGGCGAGCCTTTTAATTGCCTGCATCCGTTCCCGCGTATGATTGATCTTGGAATTTTTGCGGCGAACGAAACGCACGAATTTTTATTCAACTTTGATAAAATTGAAGGCGAGTATAAGATAATTAATTCAATGTACGGGCTGAAAGTTGAAACGCAAAATTTATCCGGGGAAAAAAAAGAATTACGCTTGACAGTTGAACCGCAAAAAGACGGCGCGATTATTTACGGCTCTCTAATATTTGTAATGGAAAAAAATTTTGGCAAGGAACATTCTGTCAGTAAAATTTTGCGCAGGGTTTATATTTCCGGTCGCGCTAATATCCAGCAGTACCGGCAAGACAGGCAACCTGACTTTTCAGCCGCGCCCCAAAATATTTCGCAGTACCGGCAAGACAGACAAC
>JAFSZS010000242.1 GCA_017455645.1 Selenomonadaceae bacterium
CACGTAGACTTGAGACGCGGGATTTTCGCCGACGATTATTACGGCAAGTCCCGGCGTTACGTTGTAATTATTTTTAAGTTTTTCAACTTCGAGTCGCGCAGATTCTTTTATTTGTGCGGCAAAGTCTTTACCATATAAAATTTTTGCTGTCATATTTACACCTCAACCAAGATTTTTAGATTTTTCAGCGGCAGAAATAACCGCCTCAATTAACGCACTTCTGAAATTATTTTTTTCCAAAACACGAATACCTTCAATCGTTGTACCGGCGGGGCTTGTGACTCTGTCGCGCAGTACGTCGGGGTGTTCGCCCGTTTCAAGTACCATTTTAGCCGCGCCAAGCAAAGTTTGTGCGGAAAGTTCAATAGCGTAATTACGGGGTAAGCCCGCGGCAACTCCGCCATCAGCAAGTGCGTCAATCATCAAAAAGGCGTACGCGGGACCGGAGCCGCTTAAACCTGTTACCGCGTCCATTAATTTTTCGTCAACTTCGACTGCGCGACCAATCGCCGACCAAAATTTTTTTGCAAGTTGTAAATCTTCAGCCGTGGCATTTTTGCCCGCCGTGTACGCCATCATTCCTTCTTCAACCAAAACTGCAACGTTAGGCATTACGCGAATAATTTTTTGATTCGGCAAAGATTTTTCAAGTGTTGAAAGTTTGCAACCGGCAACCACTGACATTAACAAAGTTGCAGGCGTGATACTTGTTTGAACTTCGGCAAGCGCGGAATTTAAATCTTTCGGCTTCACTGCAAGTATCAGCAAAGAAATTTTTTTTGCGAAAGTTGAAAAGTTTTCTGCAACATTCACTGAATATTTTTCAACCAAATAATCGCGTCGCGCAGGAATTTTTTCAGCAACAAAAATATTTTCCGGCGCAAAAAGTTTTTTTGAAATTCCCTTGACGACGGATTCGGCAAGTGCGCCGCCGCCGATAAATCCAACATTAAAATTTTCTGTCAATGTAAAACACGCTCCAAATTAATTGTTGTTTGCCTTATGATTTTTTTCTTTTTTTTTACCGGCTTGGGCGGCGCGTCTGCAAATTCTATATTTTCAAGCAAATTTGTGACTTGCCCGCGAATTGCCGTCAAATAAATTTCGTACAATCTTTTTTGCTCGGCGGCTTCTTCCTCCGAAAGTCCAACCGTGCGCTTTTTCCGCGCCAATTCGTTTATCCTTGCCAAAAGTTCGGGAGTTATCAATCTTATCACCCCATTTAATTTTCATTTTCCAAAAACATTATAACAAATTTGCAGAAAAATAAAAGTATCGAAGTTGACAGAAATTTTTCAGAAAAGAATTTTCTTGACAGTCAACGCCCGCGCCGCTATAATTCTTAGTGTTGTCATTTTGGCAGCAGCGGTTTACTTTTGAAATTTATCAGGAGGTGTCCTGTTTGAAAAGAACATTCCAACCGAATTCCAGTTGGCGCAAAAAGACACATGGATTTCGTGAACGTATGAAGACTTTGGGCGGTCGTCAAGTCATTAAAAGGCGTCGTCAACGCGGCAGAAAATTGCTTACAGCATAAAATAGCGCGGCAGGTCACTAACACGGTGACCTTTTTTTCTTGTTAGGCGGAGGTTTTTATGTTTGAACTCGGCAGAAATAAAATTCTGCGCGGCAAAAGGGAATTTAACACTGTCCATTCAAAAGGGCGTTCGTTTGCAAATCGTGAAATGGTAATTTACATTTTAAACGACGAAAATTTGAACGGCAAAGCAGGATTCGCCGCCGGAAAAAAATTGGGTTGCGCCGTAATTCGTAACCGCGTTAAAAGAATCCTGCGCGAAGCTTACAGATTAAATCAGCACAATATCAAGCAAGACTGCGCAATAATTCTTGTCGGCAGAAAAAATCTTATCGAAGCAAAGGCTGACGTTGCAATAAAATCTTTTCAAGAAATTTGCAAACGCGCCAAAATTTGGATTGATTAAAATGACGAAATTTTTTATTGCCGCAGTAAAATTTTATCAAAAATGGTTATCGCCGCTGAAACCGCCAACTTGCAGATTTTTCCCGACTTGTTCAGCTTACGCGCTTGAGGCTCTGCAAAAATACGGCTGGAAACGCGGCACTTTTTTAACGATAAAAAGAATTTTGCGCTGCCAACCTTTTTGCAAGGGCGGCTATGATCCTGTTCCATGATAGGGAGTAGGGAATAGGGAGTAGGGAATAGGGAGTAGGGAATAGAAAAAATTCTTTCGACCCTAAAACCTAAAAAAGGAAGTGAAGTTTTGGAAGAACCTTTTTTCTTGATGAGTGTTTTTTCACCGATAACAGATTTATTCACGGCAGTTTTAAACGCGCTGTACTCCGTGCTTGAAAAATTCGGCGTCGGCAGTTACGGCTTGGCTATTATAATTTTGACGGTAATTATAAAAATAATTTTGTACCCGCTGACGGCAAAACAAATTAAATCAATGAAGGCAATGCAAGAAATTGCGCCGAAAATGAAAAAGTTGCAGGAAAAATTCAAGGATAATCCTCAACTTTTACAACAAAAAATGATTCAGCTGTATCAAGACGCGGGCGTTAATCCAATGGCGGGCTGCTTGCCAATGCTTATTCAAATGCCAATTTTAATGGCAATGTATTATACTTTTTTCAGTTTCGATTACGGCGGAGGCGCGCCCTCGTTTTTGTGGGTGCCGAATTTATCTGAAACGGATCCAACTTATATTTTGCCGCTGATTGCCGCCGGTACAACTTTTTTAATGCAAAAAATTTCAACCGTTGAAATGAATCAGCAAACAAAAATTATGATGATTTTCTTCCCGCTGTTTATGGGATTTATCAGCTTAAATCTCCCGGCAGGACTTGTACTTTATTGGGCAACTCAAAACGTGGTGCAGATTGTTCAACAGCTTTTAATTTATCGAAATATAGATGCAAATTCTGAAAAGGGGACGGCTTAAAAATGGCTAAAATTATTGAGAAAACAGGTAAAACTGTGGAGGACGCACTAAGCGCGGCACTTGAAGAGCTAGGCGTGGCTGCCGAAAATGTTGAGTATGAAATTTTAGAAAAACCTTCCAAAGGCTTTTTGGGCTTCGGCGCAAAACTCGCCAAAATTCAAGTCAAACTAAAGGAAATTCCCGCCGCAGTTGAAACCGAAATTCAAGAACCTGTTTCAAAAATTGAAGCGCACGTTGAAGAAAATATTTCTGAAAAAATTGAGCCCGTGCTTGAAGAAACTAAAACCGAGCCAACAGAAATTATACCGAAAACCGAAATTCCAACTGAAGAAATTAAAACTGAAAAAAATATTCCAACTGAAGAAATTGCACCCGTCGAAGAAAATAAAATTCCGTTCGACAAAAACGCCGTCATTGACGCCGCAAAAAATTTTTTGGCTGAAGTTTTCGCCGCAATGAAAATGGAAGTTGCCGTTACCGCCCTTGAAAACGAATCTGAAGTTGTTTTGGATTTAGCGGGGAAAAATTTGGGCGTACTGATAGGCAAACACGGGCAAACTTTGGACGCCCTGCAGTACCTTACAAATTTGGCGGCTAATGCTCACGATTCTGAAGAAAAAGTTTACTTTGTACTGGACGTTGAAAATTATCGCAGTCGTCGCGCAGCGGCTTTAACAAAACTATCAAAAAGCGTTGCCGAGCGTGCAATTCGTACCAAGCAAGATGTAAAACTGGAGCCAATGAGCCGCTCCGAGCGCAAAGTCATTCATACCGCCCTGCAAAATAACCCGAAAGTTGAGACGCACAGCGCGGGCGAAGACCCCTACCGCTATATTATCGTTTCGCCGAAAAAAAAGCGTTGATAAAATTTACATAAAAAAATTAAGCCGTTGCAATTTCGCAGCGGCTTTTTTTGTTGCAAAAAATTTCAGTGTTTGTACTTGTAAAAAATCCAAATTGCGCCGAGCCATACCGGAATTAACATTACTGCAAGGCGCATTTCTTCCATTGTCAACATTAAAATTAAAACGCCCGCCAAAAACGCCAAACAAAAATAATTTGCAAGCGGGTAGAAAAACGCCTTGAATTTCGGTACAGTTCCGACCAAATTACAGTGCTTGCGAAATTTTAAGTGCGTCAAAATTATCAACGCCCAGCTTATCATTACCGCGCCGGTTACGATTGACATTAAATACATAAAAACTTCGCCCGGCAAAATGTAATTCAAAACAACCGCAAGCAAAGTTATTCCCGACGAAATTAAAATTCCGTTCACGGGAACTTTTCGGCTTGAAAGTTTTCTTAAAAATTTGGGAGCCTCCGAATTTTCCGCAAGGCTGAAAAGCATTCTGGAATTTGAATAAATCGCCGAATTGTAAACCGAAACCGCCGCAGTTAAAACTACAAAATTTAAAATATTCGCCGCCGTTTGTACGCCTACATTTTCAAAAATTTGTACGAAAGGGCTTGCCTGCGTTCCAACTTCGTCCCAACTCCACAGCGTCATTAAAACTACCATTGTACCGACGTAAAAAATTAAAATTCTGTAAATGACTTGATTAATTGCGCGTGGAATTGTTTTACTTGGGTTTTCAGTTTCGCCCGCCGCAATTCCAATTAATTCAATCCCGCCAAAACTAAAAAATACCGGCACCATCGCCATCATCATACCTGTAAAGCCGTGCGGGAAAAATCCGCCGTGACTCCAAAGGTTACTGAAATTTTCGGGAAAAGGGCGCGCGTCAGTAAAAATTAAGTACGAGCCCAAAACTATCATAAAAATAATCGCCGAAATTTTTATTAATGACATCCAAAATTCAATTTCACCGTAAGCTGAAACCGTGATTAAATTTACCGCCGTTATAATTATCAAGCAGATAAACGCGCCGAGCCATTGCGGCAAATCCGGAAACCAATACTGCAAATAAATTCCAACTGCCGTAAGCTCCGCCATACTAACCAAAATGTACAAAAACCAATAATTCCAGCCCGCCAAAAATCCCGGGAATTGCCCCCAATATTTTGTAGCGTAATAACTGAAAGAACCTGAAACCGGCTCTTCAACCGACATTTCGCCCAGCATTCGCACAATCAAAAAAATTACTATCCCGCCGATTAAATAACTTAGCGAAACTGCAGGACCGGCAAGCGCAATAGTTGAAGTTGAACCATAAAAAAGCCCGGTACCGACTGCCGTTCCGAGCGCGATCATTTGCAAGTGTCGATTTTTTAAACCGCGATTTAATTTTTGTTCTGACATTAATTTAACCCCTCATATTTTTTTAGACTAAAAAACTTTCGACACAAAAAATTTTTACCCTGCAATTTTGTAAAGGAAGTCAAAGCGCGGCGGCGAATGTAAAAAAATTCAGTTGGCTTGAAAATTTTGCCCGTAAAACGCGCTGACAAGCCCGACAACGCGCGTTCAGCTGCTTGCACGATACTTTGTATCAAAAAATTTTTTGAGGCGGCTTAAAATCGATTTTTGACAATTTCTGAAAAATTTACCGAGGTGATTTTTATGTTGAAGAAAATTTTTACTATTTGGGCAATGTTGGTAATTGCGGCGCAATTTTCGGTTGCCGGTGCAAATATCCCCGCCAATGTTGAAATTAAATCTGTTGATGAAAATTCCGAACAAGTTACAATCAAAATTTCGCGCAGGATTGATTTTTTGGAAAGTTATTCCTGCAAAGTTTATCGCACGAGCGACGGCAAGCAATTTTTCAAATGTGAAAGTAATTTTGAAGACGCGGCATCGCTTTTCGGATTTTCCTACAAAGACTTAGCCAAAGACACGCCCTACAATTTGACTTTGGAATTTGAATTTAATTTTTCAGATGACAGTTACAAAATAAATCGCCGCCCGGTTGTCAAAAGTGCGAAGTACGAAATTGAATTTGCCCTTTACAAAAATGAATTGCGCACGCAGATTTTTTTTGTTGAGTAAAAAAAAACGCCTGACAGATCGTCAAGCTTGAGCGTTCCCTTTATTATGAAAAATTTTATTTGAATGGAAAAGAAGAAGTAACTTTTTCGTTGTCAACTATGACTGTTTCCAAAATTATTTTATTTTGTTCGCATAATTTTTGGCTTAGTTGTTCAGTTTCTGTAGTTTCAATTTGGGTGGCTTGCAAGTCATAGGTAAAAGGTTCGGCAAAGGCAGTTGTAAAGTTGGTGCCCAAAATCGCCGCTCCGCAGATTATCGCCGCAAGTGCTAATTTTTTGATTTTCATCTTTCACAACTCCTTTAGCTTTTTTCTTGAATTTATTGTAGGAGCTGAACATTTGAAAAATCTTTGAGAAAAATTAAAATTGGATTAAGAAATTAATCTTTGAGCGTAAACCAAATATTTTCTTTGTAATTTGTACTGCTGAGATTATCGAAATTTTCAACAACAATTTTGGCGCATTTCAAGGCAGTTTGTGTATTTCCGCTTACTCCCAAATAAAGATTTTCGTCAATTTTATAGGGCGATGTCAATTTTTCCGGATTTGCTGAAAAAAATTTTTTAATCCAGTCATCTTGAATTACCTGTCTGAAAATGTCCTCGTCAAGGTTGTAAAGTTCCTGCACAATTCGCCGCAATAAATCAATCCAATAAGATATTCTGTACTCTTTTTCGGAAATTGAAAGTATAGCCGGCGTTGTGTTGGTAAAAATTTTAAAATCAGCATCCAATGTAAAAATGTCGAGGTCAACGGTTAAACGATTATATTTTTCCGGCAAAGTCCAAATATGCAAGGCAAGTTCCGCCAATTCTTCGGTACGAATTTTAATTTGCCTTGAAGTCCAATTTAAGGTTTTGAATAAATCTTTGGTATAGGAAAATTCGGAAGTTGCAAAAATTTTTCTTTTTTCGCTGAAGGGAGCTTTTTTGTCGGGCGCGTTTGAAGTAATTACTAAATTTCCCAATGAATTTAAAAATTGTTCGGCTTGAGAATCGCCCTGCGCGTGCAAATAGTTTATCCACGCGGCAGGGAGTTTTTGCGGTATTATAAATTCTACAGATAAATTTTCGTAATCTGAAAAATTACGTGAAAGGTTAATATTGCGCTCAATCGTATAGAAAAAATATTTCAGATGTTTGAAATTTTTTCCTTTGAAGGACGAGCACAATTCTGTACTTTTGAGGGCGTCTTTAAATTGTTTATCGCCGGGAAAATTATATTTGCCGTTGCCTGCAGTAATGGCTTCCCAAAAAGAATCAACATTAAATTTTTTATCCTCTTCAAAACGTTTGATAATATTTCCGGCGTTTTGGTCAGTATCTGCGCCGGTCTGTCTGCAAATTTTTGCACGGTACATATAGGAAATCAGCGCGTTCAAAATTTGTGTAAAAGTACGTTCGTCTAAAATATAATTTTCGTACTTGTTATGTAAATCCATCAAAATAATTGGCGAACTCGACGCGCCAACCAGATACAGTAATTCGTAAAATTTTTTTTCAAGCAAAGGCAAGCTGTCAAATTTTTCATTTTTAATGGCAAGTAATCGGCTGTAAAATTCGGCGTAATCGTACATATCAGCCAAAAAATTTCCAACTTGTTCAGCCTTATCACCGCTGTAATTTTTTTCAAAATACTTTTTAAATGCAGGGTAAAGCGCGTATTTTGAAATTTGAATATCTTTGTTGCCTTGTCTGGATTTGCTGGACTTTCGCACCGACACCAAATATTGAACCATAAAATTTTCAAATGTTTCAGAGTCGCGCAGCATTCTTTCAATCGGCAACCAATATGTTTTGTATAAATTTGTTTGAACGTCAGCATTTAAATTAATCAACAAAAAATTTCTTATCAATTCGGTTTCTGTTAAATCTTTGCCGGTTGAATTGAGAGACTCAAAAATTTCTTGCGGGTTTTCGTTGTCAAGTTTCAGTGCAACGATTTTTAATTTGGTTATTGAATCACGAACGGCTGAAAGTTCATACTTTGAATCAAGGAGTTTTTCTTTGAAAAATTTGTAATTCAGATAAAGCCTTGAAAATTCTGTAGGGCTGAATCTTTCGCCGTTCATTAATTTTCTAAAAGTTTCACGATCAAATTCTGAAGTTTGCAATTTAAAAAATTCGTCTTCGCTTGAACTTTTGATAAAGGCGGTATAAATTTTGCCGCGCAGTTGTGCATTATCAGATAAATCATAAACTGCCTTTGCCAACAAAATAACGCTGGTAATTCTTTGTTGCCCGTCAATTATAATTTGCTCCGTGAAAGTATCTTTTTCCCGCTCTTTATAAACAACCGTGCCGATAAAATGTTCCGGCTTTTCTTTTTTTATCAGATGTTCCAAATCTGCAAAAAGTTGTTCGCAGTGCGATTTTTTCCAATCATAATTACGTTGGTAAACAGGAATTGTACAAATTGTTTCACCGGAAATAAATTTAACTAAGCCGGTGTAGGATGCCTGCATAAAAAATTTGCTCCTTTCGATAATTTTTGAACATTATCAAACAAGCAAAAATTTTTGTCAATTATAAAAAGTTTCACGGTTCACACTTTTGGCAGGGTCTGTAGCCGTCGTCAATGCAGGCTTGTCTTGATTCGTACGGTACAAAATGAGCGGCGTTTGGATATTTGATTGTACGGCAGTCGGAATAGTGAAAAATTCCGGATTTTGTATTTGCAAGGTAAGTTGACGCCAAAGCCGAAGCTGTTACCAAAGTTATAAAGATTGTTACTGCCAACATTAAAAAAATTTTCTTCACTCAAATTACCTCCTCAAAAAAATAAAAGTGTTACTGCGATAACCGCCAAAACTGCCGCCTCAACAAAATTTAAAATTTGTCCAAGATTTTTTTTCTGCAAAAGTAATTTTCGTACTTTGCCCGCGCCTGTCGCTATCGCCGAAAAAATTACAAAAGCTTGAGCCGCAAATGTTACGCCCAAAAAAATTATTTGTGCGCTTGCAGATTCTGAAGAAAGATTTACAAATTGCGGCAGGAATGCCAAGAAAAACAGCAAAACTTTTGGATTTAAAACATTCATCAGGACGCCGCGCCGGTAAATCGCCGCAAAAGAATTTTCGCCGTCAGATTTTTTCATTGAAATTTGCGCGCCGCTTTTCGCCGCCTTGAAAGATTTAAAAGCCAAAAATAATAAGTACGCCGCGCCAAAAATTTTTAACGCCAACATTGCAAGCGCGGAATTTTGAATTATCGCCGCAACGCCTATCATTACCAAAAATGTATGAAAATTTAACCAGCTGACAATCCCCTCCGCCAAAATTACGCCTGACTTTGCGCCGCTTGACAAACTTATTGAAAGAAGGTACAAAATATCCGGTCCCGGCGCAATCGTCAAAAGTTCCGACGCCGCCAAAAAATAAAAAAAAGTTCCAACTTCCAAAATTATTCTTCTTTCTTTTTTAGATTTTCTATGTTACAATTCGTCAAAAGTTTCAAAAAATTTAATTTGGGGTGATTTTATGGTAAAGGTACGAATTACAAATATGATGTTCTACGGCTATCACGGCTATTACGAATATGAGCGCGAACAGGGACAAAAATTTTACCTCGACGCCGAACTTAGAATGGACGAAAATTTGACTGATTTAAACGAACTTGAGGAAGGCATTAATACTGCGCGAGTCTACGAAATTATCAAGGAATTAATGGAAAATCACCGCTTCCAAGTTATGTCCGCGCTCGGCATTAAAATTGCTGACAGCCTGCTGGAAAAAGTTAAAAATATTGATGAAGTTATAGTTAGGATTCGCAAGCCGGCTCTTCCAATTTCAGGCTGCATTGATTATATTGAAACTGAAGTTATCCGCCATAAATAGGAATTAGGGAGTAGGGAATAGGAATTAGGGAATAGGGAGTAGGGATTTTTGCCCTGCTCTTTTTTAATTTGTTTCAACGCCAAAATTTTTGCAAAGACTTTCCAAGCCGCCGATAAATCCCGCGCCAACAGCATTGAATTTCCACGCGCCCTTATAGCGGTAAATTTCGCCCGCAACAATCGCCGTTTCAACAGAAAAATTTTCCTGCAAGTCGAAAGATAAAATTTCTGCGTTATTTTGCGCGTCAACAATCGAAACAGCGGCGTCCTTAACCTGTGAAAAATCTTGCCCTTTAATTTCAGCGTCGTAAATTGTCAAAGTGAATGCAATTTTAAAAATTTCGGCGGGGATTTTTTGTAAGTCAATGTTAATCTGCGCGAAATTTTCTACATATTCAACGCCGCCGGATTCGTGCGCAGGATTATTATAAAAAATAAAATCGCCGTCATTTCTAACTTTGCCGTTTTCGCCGAGCAAGTACGCCGAATAATCAATTTCAAAATCAACGGCTTTATCCCAACTAAATTTTACAAGCAACTTTGAAAGTTGGGGATTGTTTTTAGTCAAGTCAAATTTTTGTCCCTTGCGAAGGCTGACCGAATTATTTTTTTCAAGCATTGCCGACAATTCATTAATTCTGTTGTTTAAATATTCATTATCTTCATCGCGGCTTTTTAAAATTTCGGCAAGCTTTTTTCTGTATTCCAATTCACGCGCATAATCGCCTGCGTCTTCGAGGGCATCTGCAAAATTTTCTAACAGCAAAAAAGCGTCTCTGGAATTTTTAGCGGCAGTTTTCATTATTTCGGCGTAGCTGTATTCATATTCTGTAACAATTTCTTGACGAACTTTTTTTAATTCTTCGGTGCGCCCCAAAATGTCAAGCAAGCTTGCAACACGTCTAAGCGCGTCGGGAATTTCTTCAAAATAATAATAACCGCCGCCGGTATTTTCCGCGTGATTCTTGCGGTACAATTCAACAATTTCTTGACGAATTGCAAGTTCTTCCTCAAATTTTTCGACTTTGTGAAGATTATCGGCAAGAATTTCTTTGGCGTAAATAACAGCTGAATGAAATTCGCCGCTCTTGTCAGAATTTATTTTGGCAATTTCACTGCGCAAATTTTCGGCGTTGGTGTAGTCTTCCAATTCTTCATAGACTGTTGCAAGCCTTTTCATTGCACTGATAACTTCCGGTGAATCTGCGACAAAATTTTCACGGCAAAAATTTAAAATATCTTTGTGCCACTGCAACGCTTCCTGATAATTTTCAAAGTAATTCAAAAATATTTCAGCAACACGTTTCATTGCGGAAAGAATTTCTTGTGCGTCCGCGTTGCCTTGTTTTAAGCGGCTGAAAATTTGTTTTCTGATATCTAAAACCGCGTCATAATCTTCAATTTCATCTTCCAACAAATCAGCCAAATCATACATTGCATTTATAATTCTGTCATTTGCCGGATCTTCCGGATATTTTCCTTTGTAATAATCTGCAATATTTTCGCGCAGTTCCCGCGCCTCGTCATTGTCGTTGCCTTCAAGGTATTGTGCAAGAAATTTTTTCTTCCTTATCACGTCATCAGCATTTGCGGCGGGATTTTTTTCGGTAAGTTCAATAATTTTTCTTTGAAGGGATATATTTTCTTGATAACCATCTGAATCTAATTTATTTTGCAGATTTTCAATCGCCTCAATGGCGGCTTCATAATCTGTAACCGGTTCACGAGTTTTAATTTTGACAATTTCACGAAGAATATTTAATTGTTGATCTTTCCAATTTTCGGCGGCTTCTTCATTTTCCAAAATTCTTGCAATACCGCACAAACTGCCCAAAATTTCAATTTTTTCATCAAGATTTTCTGTGGCGTCAAGCGAAAGTTTAAGTTTGTCGGCAAAATTTTCAAGTCTAAGTTTTGCCTCTTCCGAGCGTTCCAATTTTACTAAAGTGTCATAAAGATTTTCTAATTCAAAATATAATTTTAATGAAAAATTTTCTTCAATGTTTAAAATTTCTTCATCTACACTCAAAAGTTTTTCAAGCATTTCATGTGAAGCAAATTGTTTCAATACGTATCTTAAGTCAGGCAACGCAGAGCGCAAATTTTTTATATCGTTGTTTGCACGGTAAAAAGCAACAATTTCTTCTCTAAGCGGCAAGGCGTCGTTGTATCTGTCAACAAATTCTAAAGCTTCGGCGTATTTTTCGGCGGCGTCCATAGTCCTTTGATTGTTGAGCGGCTTAAGCGTATTATAAATTTCTTCGTAAATTTCAAACGCACGGTTGCTTTTTTCGGCTGATTTAAAAGCGTCGGCAAGTGCATATTTTGCCGAAATAATATTTTCGTCGGTTTTATCGCTGAAGATTTTTTCACTTTCAGAAACGGCTTGTTCGCGCTTTTCAATTTCGGCAGCGTTGCGTTTCAAATTTGAGTAAACGTCGGCAAGCGTACTTATAACAGAAATTTTTATAACTTTTTGGCTGTCAGTAAGCGGCAGACTTTCAAATTTTCTGTAGGCGGATTCTGCAAGCTCCAGCGCATCTTTTATTTTGTCTTGATCAATTTTAATTTTAGCGAGTAAAAATTCAAAATAGGCGAAGGGGATATTTTCCGCGCCGTCAGTTTCCTTGATTTTATTTTGAAATTTTTCCAGCACGCCCTCAATAACCGAATCACTGAATTTTGAAGTTACCGGCTCCAAATTTTCAATATAAAGTTTCAGCAGATATTCCGCGCCGTCGGTTGTGCGCAAAATTATTTCATACCAAAACTTGAAAAAAAGTTTCCTGTCGTTATTGGTAATATTTTTATTTCGTTCGTCGTCAACTTCATAAAAAGCACTGTGAAAAAATTCAAGGGCGGCGTTGCGCGTATCGTAAATAAAATCCTGTTCAGTTTCTTTCAAGTGGTCGAACAAAATTTTTTGAATGGTTTTATCGAACGAAAAAATATTTTCGCCCTGCGCCGTAACAAATGACAAAATTTTTATTCGGTTGTAAGTGTCGTTGTTACTTTCGTGCAAATTGCTTAAAACAC
>JAFSZS010000243.1 GCA_017455645.1 Selenomonadaceae bacterium
CGACGCCTTCGCGCAGGGTAATTATACGCGCTTTATCCAAAAGTAAAAGTGCGCGCCCGCCGTTCGTTGCGTCATTTGGGATTGAAACATTTGCGCCGAAAGGCAATTCTTCCAAAGTTTTAATTTTTGAAGAATAAATTCCCATTGGCTCGACGTGTACGCCGCCCGCGTTTTTAAGTTTCATTTCTGAATGTTCTTTTACAAAATCGTTAAGGTAGGGTTCATGCTGGAAAAAATTGGCGTCAAGTTCTTTGTCGTTAAGTGCAATATTCGGCTGAACATAATCGTTAAATTCGACAATTTCCAAAGTTACGCCCTGCGATTGTAAATCAGATTTAATTTCTTCCAAAATTTCTGCGTGCGGTACGGGCGTTGCTCCAACTTTTATTGTTGCTTCAACTTTTGCAGGCTCGTTATTGTTTGCAGGTTCGCCGCCTGAATCGCCGCCGCAACCGCCGAATACCAAAGTTGCCGCCAATCCCAACATTGCCAATAAACTTTTTTTCAGTTTCATAAAAAAACCTCCTAAATATAATTTCAAACACGCGGGTATTTTAACCATTTTAATAATTTATTGCAAGAAAATAAAAATCTGCGCGAAGGGTTTAAAAATCGATTTTAAGGCGTCTCACAAGCCCGTAGCGCGTCGATTTTCAGTCAAGAGGACAAATGTATCAAAAAATTTTCTACACCCCCGAAATTTAGCGTTTGTTTAATTTTTTTGCTAAAGTATTTCCCAAAAATTGTACCAACTGCACTAAGACAATCAAAACTACAACAGTTGCCAGCATTACCTCCGGTCTGAATCTTTGGTAGCCGTACCTTATAGCTAAATCGCCCAAGCCGCCGCCGCCTATTGCGCCCGCCATTGCCGATTCACCGACAAGCGCAATTATAACCGTCGTCAACTGCGACACGATTGAAGGCATTGCTTCCGGCAACAAAACTTTTGAAATAATTTGCATTGGAGTTGCGCCCATGGAAAGTGCCGCCTCAACCAAGCCCGCCGGTACTTCTTTTAATGAAGTTTCAACCTGCCGCCCAATGAAAGGAATTGACGCCACAACCAAGGGAACTATTGCCGCCGTTGTTCCTATCGCACTGCCAACCAAAAATCTTGTGAAAGGGATTATTGCAACCATCAAAATTATAAATGGAATGGAGCGCAGCGCGTTTACAATCGAGCCGACAATTTTATTCAGCGCGGGCGATTCCAAAATTTGCCCTTTGTCCGTTGTATGAAGCAGCACGCCCAAAGGTACGCCGATTATTGACGCTATTAACATTGACACTAAAACCATATAAACAGTTTCGCCCAACGCCTTTGTCAGTAATGGAATTATTTCATTAATAAAAATCACCTGCCAAAAAATTTTTTAAAATTAAACCGCGTCAAGTTCATTCCTACGAACGTAACCAATAATTTCAACGCGCACTTCTTTACCGCCCAAAAATTCCAGCGCGTTTTGTACAGCGTCTTCATTGCCGCTTAAACCAATTATAAATCTACCGAAAGGTACGCCGTGAATTTCGTCAAGGTTGCCGAAAAGCATTGTACACTCAACGCCGGGACAATTCCTAATCATCTGCGCGAGTACTGGATCATCTGCCTTTTCACCCAAAAAAATTAAGCGCAAAAGCAAAAGACTGCCGGGCGTTTCAGTTTGTGAAATTTCGTTACCGCGGAAGGCGGCGGGCAATTCGTTTGAAAGCAGGACGCTGATAAATTCTTTGGTAATTGGTTGTTGGGGATTAGTGAAAACTTCCAACACCGAGCCGCGCTCTGCAATTACGCCGTTTGAAATGACTGCAACTTTGTCGCAAATTTCCTTGATAACTTGCATTTCGTGCGTAATGACAACCACGGTTAGCGAAAGTTTTTTGTTAATATCTTTGATAAGTGCAAGGATAGATTTTGTAGTTTGCGGGTCAAGCGCGCTGGTTGCTTCATCGCAGAGTAAAATTTTTGGGTTGCTTGCAAGGGCGCGGGCAATTCCTACGCGTTGTTTTTGTCCGCCGGAAAGTTGCGCGGGGTATTGATTGGCTTTATCTTTCAAGCCGACAAGTTCCAACAGCGGCTGAACTTTTTTGGCAATTTCATCTTTTGGAACTTTTGAAAGTGTCAAAGGGAAGGCGATATTTTCATAAACCGTAGCCGAACTCAACAAGTTAAAATGTTGGAAAATCATACCGATATTTTTGCGGGCGTCGCGCAGTTGACTTTCATTTAACTTAGTCATTTCCTGCCCGTCAACCAAAACTTCTCCGGCGGTCGGGCGTTCAAGCATATTTATACAGCGAACGAGCGTAGATTTTCCCGCGCCGCTTAAACCGATTATCCCGTAAATTTCGCCGCGGGCAATTTCCAAATTTATACCTTTCAACGCGTGCACTTTTCCCGCGGGAGAATCATAAATCTTTTCTATATTTGTAAGTTTAATCAATTTGGCTTCTCCTCTTTGGCAACGGGATTTTCTTTCGCCGCGTTAATTACTTCGTCAACCGTTATTCGCGCAGGTTCAGATTTTTTTTCGACTGAAATTTTTTCTGCGGGTTTTTCGGATTTTTTGGGAGTTTCAGCCGCGGCTTCTTCCAATGTTGCTGAAAGTGCCGCCTGCGCTTTTCTGAATTCCCTTAAACCTTTGCCGAGTGCTTTTCCTACTTCCGGCAAATTTTTTGGTCCAAAAATTATTAGTCCTACAATCAAAATTAAAATAAATTCGCCCATACCGATACCAAACATTTTAACCAATCCTTTCGCCGCCGAATTATAACACGTCAACAATTTTATTCCAAATTTTTTTGTGGTAAAATCTGCGCGAGTCAATTAAAATTCCCCCCTTAAATGCGGAAAAGCCCGCAAACTCAAACGAGCTCGCAGGCTTTCTTTATTTGAATCACCTTGAAAAATTTCCAAAATTAAACGAGTGTATTTTAAAAGATTTTTTGTCAAAGTGCAAGTTTAAATTTTGGGGATAAAATTTTATAACTGTGGTAAAATCTGCGCGAGGTGATTTTATGGCAAATGTAGTAACAATCACGGGCGTAAAAAAGCTGTACAAAATGGGCAGTGAAATTGTGGCGGCGTTAAACGGCGTCGATTTAAAAATTGATGAAGGCGAATTTGTGGCGTTAATGGGACCTTCCGGCTCCGGAAAATCTACGCTTATGAATATTTTGGGTTGTTTGGACAGACCGACTGAAGGCAGTTACAAACTTTTGGAAAAGGAAGTAAGCAAACTTTCAGATGACGAATTGGCGGGGATTAGAAATAAAACAATCGGCTTTGTCTATCAAACTTTTAACTTGTTGCCGAAATTGACAAGCTTAGAAAATGTTGAATTGCCTGCAGTTTACGCGGGAATACACAAAGACACGCGCCGCGCAATGGCGATTGAGGCGTTGGAAAAAGTTTCACTTGCAGACAGAGCCGAACATTTACCCAGCGAACTTTCAGGCGGTCAACGTCAAAGAGTTGCAATAGCGCGGGCAATAGCAATGAAGCCGGCGATAATTCTTGCAGATGAGCCGACAGGCAATTTGGATACAAAATCGACGCTTGAAATTATGCAGATTTTCAGGGGTTTACATTCGACGGGCTCCACGATAATTATTGTTACGCACGAGCCGGATATTGCGCAGGCGGCTGACAGGCAAATTTTGGTTAAGGACGGCAAAATTACCAAAGATATTATTACCGCGCAAACTTCAGAAAAAATTGATATTGTTTAAAATTATTCGTACCTTAAAGCGTCAATTGGATCCAGTCGCGCAGCTTTTCTTGCCGGTAACATTCCAAAAAATATCCCGACAAAAAGCGAAAAGCCAAAACTTACGATAATGCTTAAACTGCTGATAACCGTTGTGAAGTTGCCGAATTTTGAAATTGCCTGCGCTATTCCCATTCCAACAAAAATTCCTATTATCCCGCCCAAAATACTAATCATTGTCGATTCAATCAGAAATTGTAACATTATGCTGTTGTAGGTTGCGCCAATCGCTTTTCTGATTCCAATTTCCCGCGTGCGCTCGGTTACGCTGACCATCATAATATTCATAATCCCAATCCCACCGACAACCAAAGAAATTCCGGCGATTGAACCTAAAAGCAAAGTTATCATTGTGGTTGTTTCGTTCATTGTTTCCATTATGCTTGTTAAATTTCTGACGTTAAAATCATCTTCGGCACCTGCGCGGATTCTGTGACGTTGCCGCAAAAGTTTTTCGATATTGGCTTGTACTTCGTCCATTTTGTCGGCTTCAGAAACTTGCACGTTGATACTTCTAACGTAAGTGATACCCATTAATCTTTCTTGCGCAGTTGTCAAGGGGATTAAGACAATGTCGTCTTGGTCTTGCCCCATACCGGAAGAGCCTTTGCTTGCAATTAAACCAATGACAGTGTAAGGCGCATTGCCTACGCGAATTTTTTTACCGACGGGATTAACCGTACCGAAAAGATTTGTGGCAACAGTCGTACCAATTACGGCTACGCGGCTTCTTACGTCTACATCGTGTTCAGTAAAAAAAATCCCGCTCTGCATCGTCAAAGATTGTATTGCTACGTATTCGGGAATGACGCCGTAAACTGAAGTATTCCAGTTTTCGTTTCCTGCTACAACTTGATAACTTCCCTGCGCAGTTGGTGAAACGTAGGCAACATTTTTAATTTTGGCTTTTATTGCCTTGGCGTCGTCAAATTTCAAAGTTTGCATTGAGCCTGCCGCGCCGCGTACGCCGCCGCGATTTCCACTGCCGGGATTGACAATTAACATATTCGAGCCGAGTTTTGCGATTGAATCAGTAACATTTTGACGCACGCCCATACCTACTGCAACAAGTGAAACAACTGACGCAACGCCGATTATTATTCCCAGCATTGTTAAAATTGTGCGCAATTTGTTTGCAACCAAACTTAACGCCGCCATTTTCAAAAGTTCAGTGAAAAGCAATTTGCAACCTCCTCAAAAAAATAACCGCCGTAATTCTAAGGGGTAAAAACTAAGGAATAACGGCTAAGGATTTATTTCCCTATTCCCTATTCCCTATTCCCTAATTCGGCGGCTTTTTTATTTTTAAGATTTAAAATCTAAATTTCGTTTAACAAAAAAGATTCAACCACTTTTTTCATAACTTCCAAATCCGGCATTTCGCCCGTAAAAAGTCTGTAAGATTCTTCGCCCTGCAACAGCAACATATTCAAGCCGTTCAAAGTTGGGTAGCCGAGACATTCAGCCGTTTTCAAAAATTTTGTTCGCGCAGGATTGTAAACTTTAAAATTTAAATTTCGTTTAACAAAAAAGATTCAACAATTTTTTTCATAACTTCCAAATCCGGCATTTCGCCCGTGAAAAGTCTGTAAGATTCTTCGCCCTGCAACAGCAACATATTTAAGCCGTTCAAAGTTGGGTAGCCGAGACTTTCAGCCGTTTTCAAAAATTTTGTTCGCGCAGGATTGTAAACAATATCGTAGACAAGCGCGCCCTGCGGCAAAAGTTTTAAATCTACCGGCGGCATTTCGTCAACTGCCGGGTACATTCCCAAAGGCGTTGTATTTATTAAAATATCTGCGGCTTGTAAAGTTTCTTTAAATTCTTCAGAATCCCAATCCATAACTTCAACATTGCCGTAAACGCAAAAATCATCTTCGAGTACACGCGCCTTTTTGGGATTTCTTACACCAATGGTAATGTAACCTGCGCGACGTTTGCAAAGTCCCCAAAGAATGGCACGAGCCGCGCCGCCCGCGCCCAAAATTACGGCGTTGCAGTCTTCAGGCAAAAAATTTACTTCAGCCAAAGATTTTAAAAATCCCGTAACGTCTGTATTGTAGCCGGTTATCATACCGCCGTCATTGACAAGCGTATTAACCGCGCCGATTATCATTGCGTCCGAGTCTACCGCGTCAAGAAATTTCATAATTGTACTTTTGTGCGGAATTGTAACATTTGCGCCGCGGAATCCTAAGCCTTTCAAGCCGTCAACCGCAAGCATTAATTTACCCGTTTGAATTGGTACGGCGATATAATTGTAATTGGGAAAACCTGCCGCCCTGAAAGCAGCTGTGTGCATTTTGGGCGAAAGTGAATGACCAACGGGGTAACCGAGTATTGCAAAATTTTTTATTTCTTCAGAAGCCAAATTAATCGCTCCTCTCAAAATTTTATCCGTTCAACTGCGAACGTGTTTTGTAAAGCAAGTTCATTTTCATTTCGTAATAATTCGGCGTCATATC
>JAFSZS010000244.1 GCA_017455645.1 Selenomonadaceae bacterium
CACGATAATTTAACACAAGGCGGGCGATATTGCAAGCGTTGTACAGCAATGCTATAATTTTTATGAAGATTTTATGAAGGGGATTTTTTTAATGAATTTAAGCAAAGATTCAGTAGAACTTTTGGCACCGGCAGGAACTTTTGAAACTTTCAAGGCGGCGATTGACGCGGGCGCGGACGCGGTTTATTTGGGCGGCAAACATTTTAATATGCGCGTTCACAAAAATGACTTTAACCTTTCAGACGAAGAATTAAAAGCCGCTGTAACCTACGCGCACGAACGCGGCGTTAAACTTGATATTACTTTGAATAATTTAATCAGCGTCGAAGAAATTGCGCCGCTTGAAAAATATCTGTACTTTCTCAACGAAATTCAGCCGGACGCGGTTATTGTACAAGATTTGGCGGTTGTTCACTTGATAAAAAAACTCGGCTTGAATATTCCGATTCACGCTTCAGTAATGATGAATGTTAACAGCGTTTCGGCAGTTGAATTTTTGAAAAAATTGGGGATTAAGCGCGTGGTTGTCGGGCGTGAACTTAGTTTTGCCGAAGTTAAAAACCTGCGCGAAAAAACGGGGATTGAAACAGAATATTTTATACACGGCGATATGTGCTTTGCGGAAAGCGGGCAATGCATACATTCGGGCGTAACTTTTGGGCAGAGCGGCAACCGCGGGCGTTGTCTTAAGCCGTGTCGTTGGGCGTGGAAATTCATTGACGAAACAACCGGCGAAATTTTGGATGATACAAGTTACAAATTGGCAATGGGCGATATGTGCCTTTTGAGAAATATTCCCGAGCTGATTCAGAGCGGGATTTATTCTTTCAAGATTGAAGGCAGAATGAGACCGCCGGAATTTGTCAGCAGAATTGTTAAAGCTTATCGCCGCGCCATTGATTCTTACATTGCAGATCCGACAGGTTACAGCCTTGACGAAAATATTTGGCAAGATTTTTTTGATAAGCGCGTCAGAAAATTTACCACGCTTTGCGCCTTTCAAATGCCTACCAAAACTGAAATTGGTTTAAGCGGCAAAAGGGAGCCGCGCTTTTTCAGTGAAGGAATTGTGGAGCCGAGCTTTGACGACGAAAAAACCGCAGAAATTTTTAAATCTGAAACCGCAATAAAAAAATCTGCAACCGCGCCTGAATTAACTGTAAGAGTTTCAAGCCTTGACGCGGCAAAGGCGGCAATTTCCGGCGGTGCAAATACAATTTATGTTGGCGGCGAAATTTTTAAACCGCTGAAACCTTTCACGCTTGACGAATTAAAATCTGCCGTCGAACTTGCCAAAAATTCAAATGTAAAAATTATTTTGAACACGCCGCGCATTACCCGCGATAATTATTTGAATGAACTTACCGAACTTTTGAAACGCGGGATAAATTTTGACGGCGTACTTGTCAGCAATTTGGGCAGTTTAAATCTTGTCAAAAACAATTCAGACTTGCCGATTTATGCAGATTTTTCTTTCAACATTTTTAATCACGAGGCTTGCGAATTTTTAAAAAGTTTTGGCGTTAAACGTGCAAGCGCGTCCCTTGAAATGAGTTTCGCGCAGGTTAAAAGCGTCGTTGAAAATTCAGCGTTGCCGATTGAAATTATTATTCACGGCTCAACAGAATCAATGATTAGCGAGCACAACTTGATAAAACTTTACCACCCGAATTTTAACGAATTTGCAACGCCGGAACTTTTGAACGAACATTTTTCACTGGTTGACTCGGCGGGCGAAATTCACTCAATCCGCGTTGACCAATTCAATTACAATCACATTTATTTTGGCAAAGATTTATGTTTGTTGCCTTACATTGAAAAATTTTTGGGCGCGGCGGCTTTAAGGATTGAAGCGCAGGATTATTCTCCCGAAATTACGGGGCTTGTTACGAAAATTTACAGGGCGGCGATTGACGGCAAAGATTTTGGCGCAGATTTTGAAAAACTCAAAAAAATAACCCCGCGCAAATTTGGCAGCGGAGTTTATCATTTCAA
>JAFSZS010000245.1 GCA_017455645.1 Selenomonadaceae bacterium
CGAAGATTTAGGTTACCGCTATGATATTTGCGGCTTCATTGACGACCATCCAATTTCCAAAATTCTACCGACGCAATTTAAAATTTTGGGCGGCTTTTCTGCATTGAAATTGAACGTGCAAAATTTCAAATTTAAAACCGTGATAATTGCCGCGCCGGGCGTCGATAAAGTAAAACTGCAAAATTTAATTTTTGAAATTCAGCCGCTCGTAGAAAATATTTCCTTCATACCGGATTTAATAGGTACGCCAATGGCAAGCGTCAACGCCTCAATTTTATTCACTGAAAAAATTTTAATGCTGAATCTGCGCAACAATTTAGCGAATCCTTACAACAGAATTTTCAAGCGCGGCTTCGATATTTTTTTGACGGTTGCAGGTGGATTGTTAATTTCGCCGTTTTTATTGGCAATAACTTTGGCGGTTGCCGTTTCCAATCGCGGCAAAATTATTTTTTCACATCAAAGAGTCGGCAAGGACGGCAAGCATTTTAACTGCTACAAATTTCAAACTATGCAATCAGATTTTGACTTAGAAAAATATCTTGCAGAAAATCCCGCGGCCAAAAAAGAATGGGAAGAAACTTTCAAATTGACAGAAGACCCCCGCGTTACGAAACTTGGAAAATTTTTGAGGAAATATTCACTGGACGAACTGCCGCAACTTTGGAATGTTTTAAAGGGCGATATGTCGCTTGTCGGTCCTCGCCCTATTGTAAGTGCCGAAATTCCGCGCTACAAACATTTTATCAGAGAATATTTTATGGTGTTGCCGGGTATTACGGGAATGTGGCAAGTTTCCGGCAGGTCTGATACAACCTACGATGAACGCGTTGCAATGGATACTTGGTACGTGCGCAACTGGTCTGTTTGGATTGATATGCTTTATCTTTTTAAAACTGTCAAGGCTGTTATTTCTTCCAAAGGCGCGTATTGATTTTTTTATTTATAGATGTACTTTCTTTTTTCCGCAAAAAGAAGAGCAATGCTCTTACTCATCGCATTGCAACCAAAGAAAAACTCGCCGCCCGCTCGCGCACAATTCCTTTGAGAATTTGCAAACGAGTAAAAATTTCTAAACTTGACAGCGGCGCAAATGTGTTAGTGAAGTGCAAAAGCGGTCGGCATTTTCAATTTTTTTTGCAAAAAAATTAAGCGCATCCTGCGCGTTAAGTGCGGCGTCCATCCGTGGACGCCTTTTTATTTTGCTATAAAAAAGCCGCTGCACTTTCGCAACGGCTGATTTTTTTAAACATCACGATTCATTAAAGAAATTAACGAATTGATAATTCCGAAAACCGCGTAGGTTGAAAAAATTGCGGTTAAAATTCCTTGAATTGGAAATTGTTTTGTGAAAAAGACAATCGCCGCAAACATTACCGCCGCCAAAACTTTTGACAACAAATAAATTTTTTCTGCGCCGTCACCTTTGAAATTCGGGTAATGTACGTGACTAACCATCAAGTAACCGATGATTATTATTGTGATTGGGTAAATCAAGCCGAAATTTTGCGGCTGAATGTCAAGCGCGGTAAAAAGTAAAGTTGTGGTTGCAACAATGCAGCCGCCCGCCGGAATTGCAAGCCCCATAAAAAAGCCGTGCACAATGTCAGTTGAAACATTGAAGCGCGCAAGCCTCCACATTCCGCACAACGCAAAAATTATAGCCGCCGCTTTGCCAATGTAACCAAAATTATTTAGGCAGAAACTGTAAGCCAAAAAAGCCGGCGCAATTCCAAAAGAGCCCAAATCACAAAGAGAATCCATTTCCTTGCCAAATTCGGAGGCAACGCCCAACGCCCGCGCTATTCGCCCGTCCAAACCGTCAGCAACCAACGCAAGCAAGATAAAAATTGAGCCGTAAAAATAATCGCCTTCGTACGTCGCCAAAATTGATAACATTCCAAAAAATAAATTCGCCGCCGTACAAATATTCGGTATCATCGCCTTCATTTTATCAGCCGCCCTATAATAGTTTCGCCGCCGCGGACTTTTTCGCCTTTTTTTACCAAAATTTCAACATTTTCCGGCACAACAATTTCAGTACAACTTCCAAAACGAATCAAGCCGTACAATTCGCCCTTGTCCAGTTTATCGTCAAGAGTTACCCAACTTACAATTCGCCGCGCCAAAATCCCCGCAATTTGCGTAACCGTTACGCGCAGCTTGTCATTTTCAATCCCTATCAAGTGGCGTTCGTTTTCAAAGCCTACGCTGTCTTTGTAAGCCGGTCTGAATCGCCCGCAAATATATTTTTGTACTTTAATTTCGCCGGCGATTGGGGCGCGGTTTACGTGGACGTCGAAAATCGAAAGGAAAATTATAACTTTGTTGCAGGGCGCGTGAATAAAATCGTCGTTGTCAAGGTGTACAACTTCCTGAACCGTACCGTCAGCGGGCGATACAATCAGATTTTCATCGGCAGGAATAACTCGCGCAGGATTTCTGAAAAAGTACAGGCAGTAACACGCCAAAACGCAGGGCAAAATTGCCGCGTATGGATTTATGAAGTACAGAATCAGAGCGATTAACAGCGCAGTACCTGCAAAATAATAGCCCTCTCGAATAATTGACAAGTCAAAATCTCCCTTCGGTTTTTTAGGGTTCCAGGGATAAAGGGAAAAAGGGTTCCAGTGGTAATAATCCCTATACCCCTATATCCCTATACCCCTAAACCCCTAATGCCTGGATTTATGAACATTATAAACGAATTTAGGTAAAGCTAAAAGGCGTCCTGCGCGAGAAGGTTGCAACAAGGCACGGAAAAGCCATTCCAATTTTGCCCGTTGCATCCAGCGCGGTGCACGTTTAACCTTTCCTGCCAAAACGTCCAAAGTACCGCCGACGCCAATATTTACCGGCACGTTTAAATTTTTCAGGTTGTTGTACAAAAATTTTTCCTGCTTGGGAACGCCTAACGCCGCCAATAAAATTTCAGCGTTTGAATTGTTAATATCGTCAAGAATTTTTGGAATTTCTTCAGCAGTGAAAAAACCGTTGCGAGTACCAACAATTTTTGCGTTAAATTTTTTTGCTGCGTTTTCAGCCGCCAAATCTGCAACGCCCGCCGCCGAGCCGAAAAAGTAAAATCTGTAGCCCTTTGAAAATAAATTTGTAACCAAATCGACGCCTGCAACGCGCTCGGGCATTTCGTAGCCCAAATGACGCGCCGCCCAAACAGTTCCCGCGCCGTCCGCCGTAACAATCGCCGCGCTGTTTAAAATTTTTTTCAGTTCAGCGTCAGAATTTGCAAACATTAACATTTCAGCGTTGGCAGTTGCAACAATCGATGGCGTTTTATTTTTTACCAACAAATCAACTTGTTCAACCGCTTGTGTCATTGTCAGGCAGTCGACATTGACGCCCAAAATTTCAGCCTTCATTGATAACCTCTATCTGTCAAAAAATTGCCGCGCTGTTTAAAATTTTTTTCAATTCGGCATCAGAATTTGCAAACATTAACATTTCGGCGTTGGCAGTTGCAACAATCGATGGCGTTTTATTTTTTACCAACAAATCAACTTGTTCAACCGCTTGTGTCATTGTCAGGCAGTCGACATTGACGCCCAAAATTTCAGCCTTCATTGA
>JAFSZS010000246.1 GCA_017455645.1 Selenomonadaceae bacterium
AAATCTTTTGAGTAAAACTCCGATACGCCCTTTTTTGGTTTGCCCGCGAATTTCGGCAACTTCGAGCCTGCCGCGCCCGCGCATACTCAAAATATCGCCCTGCTTGATTGACTGCGCGGCGTTTTTCAAAGTTTGCCAATTCAGCTTAACTTTTTCTGCGTCAATTTCTGCCACCATTTTACTGGGGTCATATCGCAAGCGGCGGAATTAAAAAAATCTTTTGAGTAAAACTCCGATACGCCCTTTTTTGGTTTGCCCGCGAATTTCGGCAACTTCGAGCCTGCCGCGCCCGCGCATACTCAAAATATCGCCTTGCTTTATGGACTGCGCGGCGTTTTTTAAAGTTTGCCAATTCAGCTTAACTTTTTCTGCGTCAATTTCAGCTGCCATTTTACTGCGCGACATACCAAAACCGGCGGCGGCGATAGAATCTGCGCGAAGAGAAGCAACGGTTGCAGAAATTTCTTTGACGCGCTCTTCTTTTGGCTCAATGTTTGAAAGTTCGTCAAGTGAAGTTTCAACGCCACAATCGCCGATTCTTTTTAAATTTGCAACAAAATAATCTGCCATTTTTTTATCGACAAGGATTTTTGCAAATTCTTTTGTAGCAATAATATCGCCGACACATTCCCGCGTAACGCCCAAACTTAAAATTGAACCCAAAACGTCACGATGACTAAGGCGGGCAAATTCGCCGTTCCATTCGGCTTTTATAACTGAAATTTCAAAAACCGGCGTACCTGCAAAATCTGAATGACAAAAAGCGGCGCGTTGCCTTTCCGCGCCGATAAATCCGCCTTCAAATTCAACGTGCAAATCGCCGAGACTGTTGGCAATGGTATTAGCCATTTCCTGTTCAAAGGGCGTCAAAAAGCCGCTCAATTTGTACTTACGATTTTTTAAAGCTTGCTCGGCGAAATCGACAAGTTTAACAGCCATTTGTTCGCCTTCAGTGCCTTTGTAGTATCGAATAATTTTTTCTCGCGAATCCTGCAAATTTTCGCCTCCAAATTTTATTTACAAAAATTTTCTACTTTCATTGGGAGTTTCAACGGTAATATTAGCCGGTGCGCAGATAAAAACTTTTTGCCCGACCGGACTCATTTTACCTGCCACGGCGTAAATCGTGCCGCTGATAAAATCGATTATTCTTTTAATTTCGCTGTCAGCTGTTTCTTCAAAACTTATAATTACGGGAGTTTTTTCACGCAAATATTTTGTAACTGCTTGGGCGTCTTCCAAACTTTTTGGCTTAATGATTCTGATTGTGGAATTTTCAACCGCGCTGTTACTTTTAAAAAATTTTCCAAAAACGTCGCTAATAATAATTCGCCTCCAAACTTACCATTTTTTACTTTGGTCGGGAGATTCAAGAGTAATGTTATCAGGCGCAAAAATAAAAACCTTGTTGCTAACCTGCCGCATTTGCCCGGCGACCGCGTAAGTTGTGCCGCTGATAAAATCGAGTACGCGCTTCATTTCGCCTTCGTCAGTTTCTTCAAAATTTACAATGACGGGAACTTTATCGCGCAGGCATTTTGCTATAGTTTGTGCGTCGTTAATATCTTTAGGTTTAATTGTTGTAATTTCAGATTTTTTGTAAGGGGAATTTTCTTCGACCTGTTCATTTTGGTTTTCGAGATTGTCGTTAATGGTAGTTCGCCTCCAAATTTAATCTAAAAAAGACCAATATTTTTTTTATCGTCTTCAGGAGAAGAAACGGTGATATTATCCGGCGCGCAGATAAAAACTTTGCTGCTTACCGGTTTAATTTTGCCGCCGACTGCGTAAATTGTGCCGCTTATAAAATCTATTATTCTTCTTGCATCGTGTATATCGGTTTCTTCAAAATTTACGATAACCGGAATTTGGTCGCGCAGGCAATCAGCCACTGTTTGCGCTTCGCTGAAATCCTTAGGCTTAATCGTAGTAATTTTTGAAAGTGGATATTGAGTTGCAGCAGGAGAATCTTTGTCATCGTTGGACGCCGCCGGCTTAAAGCTCAAAACATTGCTTGCCGCATAATCCGGCGCGGGCTTTCTTTCTTTTTCTTCAGAATTTGGGGTTTTCAAAGTTTCATTTTCCGGCTTTTCAATTTCGTTTTCTTCCTCCTCAATTTGAGAGCCGAAAATAGAGCCTAGCTTGTCCAAAATCCCCATTAGTAAAATCCCCCGTTTCTAATAATTTCGCTCGCCAAATATTGCCGTGCCTATTCGTACGAGATTCGCGCCCTCTTCAATCGCAATTTTATAATCGTGCGTCATGCCCATTGACAGAATATCGAAATTCTGCCGCGCCTTGCCAACTTCAACGAAAATTTCATTCATACGACGGAAGAGCGGACGACAATTTTCAACGTCAGAATAATTCGGGGCGATTAACATAAAACCGCAAAGGCGGAGGTTTTGGAGAGCGTCAACTCTTGCAATAAGATTTTCTAAATTTTCTTCGTAAACGCCGAATTTTGAATCTTCCTTTGCCAAGTTAACTTGAATCAGCACGTTTTGAATTTTTCCGATAGAATACGCCGCCTTGTCAATCGCCGCCGCCAAGTTTTCGCTGTCTACCGAGTGAATCAAATCAAAGAGCCGGACTGCTTGTTTTGCCTTGTTGGTTTGAAGGTGCCCAATTAAATGGCGCGTAACTTCGCTGTTAAGGCTTTTAAATTTTTCTGCCGCTTCTTGTATTCGATTTTCGCCGATATTTTTAACTCCCGCGTCAATCGCCTGCTGCATCATTTCTACGCCGTGATTTTTCGTAACGGCTACCAAAGTTACCAGCGCGTTTTTCGCCATTGTACGTTTACTGCGCGAAATTTCAATTTCATTTTGCACAAGCTGTAAATTTTCAACTACGCTAACCAAAAACACTCGCCTCCGCAAATATATTAATATTTTTAAAGTTGTTAGTCAATCAGCAATCTTTCATTTTCCCCAAAAACTATTCCCTATTCCCTACTCCCTATTCCCTATTTTTTAATCCAGCCGAATTCTTCAAAACTTTGTCTATATTCGATACGCTCATAAAAATCTTTCATGGTTGTACCGGTATGAAAAATTGGAACCCGCTCCAGCGCGTAAAAATTACTGCCCAAATCAACATTGCCGTATTTAATCGTGTACGCGCCCTTGTAACCAACTTCTTTAGCAATTCCCGCAATGTGCAAGTTGTAAGTTCCCGTAGGATACGCCAAAAATTCCACGGGATGCCCCAAATTTTCCTCAATCATTTGTTTTGAGGTTAAAAGTTCACTGCGAATATCATCGTCCGGTAATTCTTCCAATTTGTAATGGTGCATTGTATGACTTTCAATCGTTATTCCGCCCGCTTCCATTTCGCGCATTTCTTCCCACGTCAAATAATTATCGTACTTGCCGACGAACGCCGGAATTACAAAAATTGTTGCTCTCATTCCGTAATCTCTCAAAATTGGAAAAGCATTTGTGTAATTATCCGCGTAGCCGTCATCAAAAGTTATCAGCACGGGCTTTTTTGGAAGTTCAAGCTCGCCGTTTAAGCCGCTGTAAAGTTCGTCCGGCGTGATTGTTACGTAACCGTGCGTATAAAGGTAATTCATTTGCTCTTCAAAATCCGCTATTGGAACTGCAAGGGAATGATGACTGTTTTGCACTTGATGATAATTCAGTACCAAAATTTTTGGACCCGCGGCAATTTCTTTTGTATTCTGCGCGAAAATTTTTCCTGCCGCCGCCATTAAAATTAAAATCGTAACTGCCAAAATTTTTTTCACTAATCCCTATTCCCTTTCCACTATTCCCTAATCCTTCGGACGGTTGCCGGTTTTTCCCGTGAATTTGTGATAGTTGCCGCCTTTTCTGCGATTCATAAGTTCAGCAAATAAATCTTCCGGCTTAATTCCGTGGTACGCCAAAAGTACAAGGCAATGATACCAAAGGTCGCCCATTTCGTACAAAATATCCGCGTTTTCGCCGTTTTTTGAGGCAATGATTGTTTCAACCGCTTCTTCTCCGACTTTCTTTAAAATTTTATCTTGACCCGCGCCGAAAAGATAATTTGTGTAAGAACCTTCGACGGGGTGGCGTTGCCTGTCTTTGATAACCTCATAAAGTTCATAAAGTACAAGTTGTAAATTTTCTTCAGGTTGCTGTTCGACAACCGCCGGCAAATTGTTATTTTCGTCAAGCCTGCGCCCGCTGAAACAGGAATAAGTTCCCGTATGGCAAGCTACGCCTGTTTGATGAACTTTGATTAAAAGCGTGTCGCCGTCGCAGTCATAGTACAACGCCAAAACTTTTTGAACGTTGCCGCTTGTTTCGCCCTTTTTCCACAAAGTTTGACGACTGCGGCTGTAAAAATGTGTATAACCTGTTTCAATCGTTTTGTTAAGGGATTCTTCATTCATGTAGGCAAGCATTAAAACTTGTCCGCTTTCTTCCTGAATAATCGCCGGTACAAGTCCGCGCTCGTCAAATTTTATTTTGCTGATGTCAATTTTCATAAATTTTTTCCTCCAACCAGTTTAAAAATTTTTCGTACGGCACAGAATTATCTGCAACGCCCAAAATTATTTCTATCAATTCTTCTTCGGTATAGCTGATTTTAACTTTGTTAATTTCAAGAAAAACCAACATTGCGTGCGTACCGATTCTTTTGTTGCCGTCCAAAAAAGGATGATTTTTTATCAAGCCGAAACAAAGACGCGCGGCTTTTTCAATCAGCGTTGGGTATAAATCTTGTCCGCCGAAAGTTTGAAAGGGGGTTTCAATCGCAGAATCCAACAAATTTTCGTCGCGTATTCCTTCAATTCCGCCAAAAATTTTTATCAAATCGCTGTGAAGTTTTAAAATTTGCTTTTTGTTTGGGCGTTTCATTTTGCAAGCTCCGTGTAAACTTTTTTATTTTGAGCAATAAGTTTTTGTGAAATATAATCCAATTCGGCGTCTTCAATTTTTTCAAGTACAGTTTTCAAAAAAAATTCTGCAACGCCAATTTTATTTTCAGCCGCGTAATTGCTGATATTTTTAAATTCTTCGTCGCTCATTTCAATTTCAACAGTCATTTTAATCACCTCGATAAAATCAGATTATAAATATTTTTGTTTTTAAATGCAACTTTGACAAATTTTAAGGCGGGAAATTTGCAAATATCAAAGTTTCAAGGTAGAATAGGAAAAATTTTTTTAGGGGGAGGAATTTTTTTAATGATGAAAATTCTGCCGGTGATTCTGGCAATTTTTTTATCCTTAGCCAACTTCCAAATTTTTGACAAAGACGAATCAACCGAGCCAATAGAAAATAAAAATCCGCGTAACCATTTAACGCAGGATTCAAGCAACCGCCAACAAGTAACCGCGCAAGTTTTATCTGTAAGTGAAGCCGCGCCAAAAAATGTTACAATCAATCATACCGAAGAAAAAGTTGCTGAAGAAATTCCCGAAGTTGAGCCGGAAGAAAAAATTTTTCGCTTGACGTGGCAAATTGTCCCGCGCGCCGTCAAATACAAAATTTCCTACGAAGGAAAAACGGCTGTATCTTACACAAACGGCGTTGAAATTCCAATTAAAAATGTCAACAATGAAGTTTTAATTGTCGCGCTGGATTTCGATAACAAAGTTGTTGAAAATGACGTGGTACTTTTGTCGATTGAAGAAAATCCGCCCGCGCCTTTGACTACAACCGAATTTGACAAAATGAAACTTTCGCCGGTTTATGTGGTTTATTCGTGGATACCGACAATTAACGCCGACCATTACGAAATACAACTTTTCAAGGACGGCGAACTTTTCAGGGATTATGTTACAGATTTTCACCCGAAAGATGATAATTTTGATTATTACGATGAAGAGCCAATGCTTGAGGAAGGCGAATATTTTTGGCGTATCAGAGGAATTGCGGCGGGCGGCGCGCCTTTGACAGATTGGTCTGAAAAAAATCCCGGCAACACTTTTACTGTTGAAAAACCTGCTGCATTTTGCGCACTCGGCGACAGCATAACGCACGGCGGCGGCTCCATTTCTGTACCGCCTTCAACCGTCGTTTACAATTGGCAAAATTATTGCTCCATTCCAATAAAAAATTTCGGCAAGAGCGGCGACACTACAGAAAAAATGCTTGAACGTTTTGAGCAAGATATTTTGTCATTCAGTCCGGAAATTTTATTTATAATGGCGGGCGTCAATGATTATCGCGGCGATATTTTGGGCTGGGATTCTGTAGAAAATTTGGCGGCGATTCGTGACAAGTGCGAAAGTTACGGGATTAAGCCGGTTTTCATTACGCCTACGCCTTTAAATCCGAATTTAATCGGCAAAATAAATTTTATCCACCGCCCGCCTTACGATTGGCAGGAACAACGGAAATATATTTGTGATTGGATGCGCCGCCAAGAAAATTGCATTGATATTGCAAATGATTTTTCTGATGAAAATGGATTTCTTCGCGCAGATTTAGCGTTGGACGGCTTGCACCCCGACGCCGAGGGCAAAGAAATTATCGGGCGCGCCGTTGAAAATTGGCTTACAAATTATTTAAATTCTAAATAAAATTTTTTGGAAAGTATAAAAATACAGCGCAAATATATTTGTGACTGGATGCGCCGTCAAGAAAATTGCATTGATATTGCCAATGATTTTTCTGATGAAAATGGATTTCTTCGCGCAGATTTAGCGTTGGACGGCTTGCACCCTGACGCCGAGGGCAAAGAAATTATCAGGCGCGCCGTTGAAAATTGGCTTACAAATTATTTAAATTCTAAATAAAATTTTTTTGGAGGGTGTAAAAATGGCAAAAGCTATAATTGTTGTCGATATGCAGAATGATTTTGTAACGGGCGCACTCGGTACGAAGGAAGCGCAGGAAATGTTACCGCGCCTTGTTGCCAAAATGGAAGAAAATATTGACAGAAAATCGGTTGATATTATTTTTACGCAGGACACGCACAAAGAAGATTATCTTCAAACGCAGGAAGGAAAATTTTTGCCGGTTGTTCACTGTATTAAAGGTACTGAAGGCTGGGAAATTGTTCCTGAACTTCAAAAATTTATTCCGCAGTCAAGAATTGTAATTGAAAAAAAATCTTTCGGCTCGACGCGCTTGCCTTCACTTTTAAAACCTTATGAAGAAGTTGAATTTGTCGGCGTCTGCACTGATATTTGCGTAATTTCAAACGCGCTTTTACTCAAGGCTTTTTATCCGGAGCAACTTGTTTCAGTTGACGCGGCGTGTTGTGCTGGAAGTTCGCCGGACGCTCATCAAAAGGCGTTGGAAGTTATGAAAAATTGTCAATGCTTGATTAGGGAATAGGGAATAGGGAATAGGGAATAGGGAGTAGAAAAAAATTTTACTATTCACTATCCACTACCAACTATTCCCTAAAAACGACCGAAGGGAGTTTTTCAATGGCAAGCTTGCACAGAAAAATTTTAAAAAAATTAAATCCAAAACCTAAAAAACCCGTAAAGCCGCCGGAAAAAGTCGGCAAAGATTATATTTTGATAGTAATTTTATCGCTGACAATAATTTTTATGGTACTGGGCTGGTCAAGTTTCGACAACACTAACCGCGCCCTGTACGTGGCGTTGGCAGTTTCACTTTCTGCAACTTACGCCCGCCGTCATTGGAGCAAAAATGAAACGCAGGATACGTGGTTTGACAGAATCAGCTTTATTGCAATGATTGCGGCGATTGTTCTTTTCATAATGGAAATTTATATTAAGTTCATAGCTTAGACGGGAGGTAAATCAGTTGAGAAAAAATTATAATGCGCTGTTACTGATAGCGGCACTTTGGCTGTTGTGCACTGTAATTAGCCCGCGAATTTTAAGCCGCGCCGTTGATTTATCGCTTGCAATTTCTTTTCTGTCGCAGTACATTCAAAGTCAATTCCCGACAACTTCAAGACAAAGAGTTTGGCTGGTACGCAGCAAAAATTTTTCATTGGTAGCGGCGGCTGTGTTTTTAATTTTGGAAATTTATTTTTTATTCATTGCTTAGTAAATCAGCCCGCGAATTTTAAGCCGCGCCGTTGATTTATCGCTTGCAATTTCTTTCTTGTCGCAGTACATTCAAAGTCAATTCCCAACCACTTCAAGACAAAGAGTTTGGCTGGTACGCAGCAAAAATTTTTCACTGGCGGCGGCGGCTGTATTTTTAATTTTTGAAATTTATTTTTTATTCATAGCTTAGTTTAAAGATAAATCATTTGCGAAAATTCTGCCGCGAATTTTAAGCCGCGCCGTTGATTTATCGCTTGCAATTTCTTTTTTGTCGCTGTACATTCAAAGTCAATTCCCAACAACTTCAAAGCAAAGAGTTTGGCTGGGGCGCAGCAAAAATTTTTCATTGGTAGCGGCAGCTGTATTTTTAATTTTGGAAATTTATTTTTTATTCATAGCTTAGTTTGGAGGAAATT